>JACQRS010000150.1 GCA_016206385.1 Candidatus Rokuibacteriota bacterium
CGCAGAAATCCCTGAGGCCCCTCCAGCGCGATCTCTGAGGCGGTAAACCCCTCGCGGGCCATGAGCGCGGCGAGCAATCCGCTCCGGGCCGCGTGCCCCGCGTGGAAGGGCTTGGTCATGGTGCCGAAGTTTTCCTTGAGCCCCGAAGCCTGGGTGGCCGCGATGGCAAGCGCGTGGCGTGCCTGGGTAGGATCCAGCTCCAGGAGCTTGGCCGCTGCTGAAGCGGCGCCGAGAGTTCCAAGCGTCCCCGTCGCGTGAAAGCCCCGCGCGTACTGGGCCGGGTTCACGACCTCGCCGAGCGTCGTCTCCACCTCAAAGCCCACCAGGAACGCATGCACGAGCGCCCGCCCGTCAGCCAGCGCCAGCTCCCCCGCCGTCAGTGCCGCTGCTAGCGCCGGGACGCTCGGGTGCCCCATCATGGCGAAGTTCGTGTCGTCGAAGTCGAGCGCGTGGCCGGCCACACCGTTTGCCAGAGCCGCCCAGACAGCGCCAGTCCGGATCGGCGTGCCGAGGATGGTCGCCAGCGGCACGCCCCCTTCACCTTCGGCGAGCCGCTGGATGATCCGGGCCGGCGGCTCCATTGACCCCGCCAGGATCACCCCGACGCTGTCCAGAATCGCGCGCTTGGCCGCCTCCACCGCAGCCGGGGGCACCTCCTCCCAGCGGGACTTCACGATGAACTCTGCGATCTGAGCCGTCGCGCCCATCTCAGCGCCTCTGATCCAGGAAATCCAGCACCGCCCGGTTGAAGGCCTCCGGCTGGTCCACGTTGGCGCCATGGCCGGCCTTGTCCAGCACCGCCAGCTCAGCCCCGGGGATCTTCCCCGCCATGTAGTCTGCCGGCGCCCTGAAGTCCCTGTCCTCCGCCCCCACCAGGACGAGCGTCGGCACAGCGACGCGCGGGAGGAGGTCAATCAGGCTCGCATCCGGGACCACCAGGACCTTCCGGTTCACGTGGGCCAGCCCCTGGGGGTCGTGCTGGAGCATGATGTCAGGCGCCGTGTAGTAGTCCAGCTCGGCGTGGGGGCTTCGGGCAAAGGCCTTCATGCCCTCGCGCTCGAGGAGCCGGGCCACCTCTTCCCGCTGCCTCCGCCACTCCTCCCGCCGCTCGGGGTTCCTGAACCCCGGCCCCGTGTCGCAGAGGATCAGAGCTCGCACGCGTTCCGGATACTTCGCGTAGAACGCGAGGGCGATCACTCCGCCCATGGAGAGCCCGCCCACGATCGTCGGCCCGGCCCCCACGTGGTCCAGGAGCGCCCGGAGGTCCTCCACCGCGATGTCGATGGAGTAGGCATCAGCCGACTTCGGGCTCTTACTCCGCCAGTGCCCTCGGGCGTCGTAGAGGATCAGCCGATAGCGCAGCGAGAACCCGGCGACCTGGGGCTTCCAGCTCTCGGCCGTCCCGGCGAAGCCGTGGAGCAGCACCAGCGGCTGCCCCTGGCCGTGCACCTCGTAGTAGAGGCGGATCCCGTTGAGCTGGGCCGTGGGCATGGCGGCCCAATCCTAGCACAGCTAGGTGGATGATCCCAGGAGGGCGCGTGTATCAATCTTTGGACATTGACGGTGCGTGGCCTCACGCGCAGAATCCCGCCACCCTCGATCCGGTATGCGGATGTATCGCGGGGTTGACGGGTCTGGATCACGGTCGCGGGACTGGTGCGGTTTCGTCACTCGTAGGTCACGGGTTCATCGGCAGATGGCGCGCGCGGGGAGCGGAGCATGCTGACAGGAAAAAAATTTCGGCTGGCCCGGCTTCTTCATCAGAAGTCAAGAAAGATGGTGCTCGTGCCGCTCGACCACGGGATGAGCAGCGGTCCGATTCCGGGGTTGGAGGCACCTGGAAAGGTGTTGCGTGCGGTCGTCCACGGGGGAGCCCAGGGGGTGATCGTGAACCGGGGGGTTGCGCTCAACGGCGGCATGGACCCCGACACCGCGCTGCCGTGGATTCTCCATCTCTCCGGCTCCACTGCCCTCAGCCTGGATCCCGACCATAAGGTTCTGGTCGCTGCAGTGGAGGACGCCCTTCGCCTCGGTGCTGATGCGGTTTCAGTCCATGTGAACCTTGGGGTGCCCCGGGAGGCCGAGATGCTGAGGGACTTGGGGGAAATCGCCGGACGGTGCGTCCAGTGGGGAATGCCGCTCATGGCCATGCTCTACGTCCGCTGGGCCCGGGCTCAGCACGGCTCGGTAGCCGACACGATCAAGCACGCTGCCCGGGTGGCCGCAGAGTTGGGTGCCGACCTCGTAAAGGTGAGCTACCCGGGCAGCCGTGAGGGATTGGTTGAGGTTGTTCAGGGATGCTTCATCCCCATTCTCATCGCCGGGGGGGAACGGGACCGATCCGATCGGCGGATTCTGGAGATGGTGGAGTCCGCGATCACCTGTGGTGCGGCCGGCGTCTGTATCGGTCGGAACATCTTTCAACACCCGTCGCCTCAGCTCTTTCTCAGAGCGCTCGGCAGGATCGTTCACGACGGAGTGTCGGCTGATGTCGCTGTCGAGCTGGCCAGCGACTCCCCGACCCTCGCGCACGGTCGGGCCTGAGGAAGTCAACCGTGTCGTATTTGAGCCGAAGGCTCCACCTTCGCCTGCCGGAGATCGTTCGGGAATATCTCCGGGAGGGCGAAAACCTGGTGGATCGGTGGCCTCCCGAGCGGCTGGCCGGCTACCACCGGCAGGCGTTATTCAGGATCCTGACCCACGCCTGGGAACACAACCGCTTCTACCGGCGGAAGTTCCTCGAGGCGGGTATCGTGCCGGCCGCGCTCGCACTGCCCGAGGACCTCCACCGGGTTCCGTTGACTTCCAAGGAGGAAATCCGGGGACAGCCCTGGGTGCTCCTCTCGGTCCCGCGGCACCAGGTCTCGCAGATCCATGTCTCGACCGGCACCACCGGGGGAGATCAGATTTATATCCCGCACACCTGGGAGGATCTATACGTGAGAAACCTCGCGCCGGCCATGCGACGGCTGGTTCCCGTGGGGATTGACGACGTGGTCATCAATGCCCTCCCGTATGAGATGAGCTCGGCCGGCCTGGCCTTTCATCGCACCTTTCAGAAGGGCTGCGGGGCGCTCGTCATGCCGGCAGGCAAAGGGGGCTACTACTCCACCCCGGAGCGGACCCTCCGCGCTGCACGGGATCTTGGGGCGACGATCCTGATCACCACTCCCTCCTACGCGGTGCTGCTCGCCGAGGTCGCGCAGGAGGAGAAGATCGTTCTGGCCGAGATTCCCCTCCGGTTCCTCTGGCTCACGGGAGAAGGCTGCTCGCCGGCTTTCCGGGAGCGGATCGAGGCCCTCTGGGGACATCCCGCGTATTTCTACTACGGCTCGCTGGAGGCCGGACCCATCGGCATCGAGTGTATGGCGAGGGGCGGGTATCACCTGGCTGCCGGGCACGTGTACGTCGAAATCGTTGATCCCGACACGACGCGTCCCCTCGCTCCCGGGGAGACCGGCGAGATCGTCATCACAGAGCTGACCCGCCTCGCCTCGCCCGTGATTCGATACCGAACCGGCGATTTCGGGTATCTCGACGACGCTCCGTGCGCGTGCGGAGTTCCCCTCTGGAAGCTCAGCCTGCGCGGGCGGGTGGACGATCAGATCCGGGTCAACGGCGTCGCCCACTCGCCCTATTACCTCGAGGAGTTCTTGATGCGGAGCCCCGAGGTGGGCAACTGGTACCAGTTTCTTCCGAAGTCCGATCGCATCTCGATCAGGGTGGAGCCTGCGCCCGGCGTCACGCCGAGCGAAGCGATCCGGCAAGCGATCGAGAGCCGGCTGGAGTACGAGACCGGGATCCCGGTCGAGGTTCAGTTTGTGAGCCAGGTTCCCCGGAGCGGCGGGAAGACGCTGCGGGTGATTCACGAGCACCCTGACCCAGACCGAGGCTGAGCCGAGCGCGATGTCGTTCCTGCGAGAGAAGCTTCGCCCGTCCGCGTCGCCGCTTCACCAGATTGTGACTCATGCCTACTACCGGAATCCCTTTTACCGGACGAAGCTCTCCAGCGCCGGCATCGGGCCCGACCAAATTCACCGGGCGGAGGAACTCGGCTTGCTGCCATTCACGGCCCGCGAGGAGCTGGAAGCGGATCCCTGGATCCTCCTTGCGGTGCCGAAGGATCAGCTCGTCCAGGTCCATCTCTCCACCGGCACCAGCGGCCGGCACCCGCTCTACATCTTCTTCACCTGGGAGGATCTCCATGTCCGGGGCCTCATGCCGTTGGTGGCGGAGGCGCCAGCCGCCCGGCTCTTGCGGATCGAAGAGGGCGAGGTCGTGTTCAACGCGCTCCCGTACGAAGTCAGCGTGACCGGCCTCGCCATCCACCGGGCGCTTCAGGACGGGATCGGGGCGTGCGTGGTGCCGGTGGGAAAAGGAGGATTCTACGCGGATCCGGAGAAAACCCTGAAGCTGATGTACGCCCTCCGGGGCGACCACCTCTTCACGACTCCCTCCTACGCCCTGTACCTGGCCGAGCTGGCGGCGGGTGCCGGCATCGCCAACCCCGCCGAGATCGGGCTTCGATCGCTCTGGCTTGTCGGCGAGCTCTGCTCGCAAGCGTTGCGCCGCCGTCTCGAAGGCCTCTGGCAGTGTCCGGTCTTCCTCTACTACGGGTCCCTCGAGGCTGGGCCCATCGGCCTCGAGTGCTCCATGCGGGATGGGTTTCATGTGGCCTCCAGCTTCGTCCAGGTCGAGATCGTGCCCTGCACGGATGTTGACCCCGGCGTCGGCGAGATCGTCGTCACGGTCCTCTGGCGACACGCCGCTCCCCTGTTGCGGTTTCGGACCGGTGATCTCGGACGTTGGGATCCGTCATCCTGTCGCTGCGGGCTGCCGGGCCCCCGACTTCGGATCCTCGGGCGGAGAGAGGATCTGATCGCAGCCCCTGAGCGGCCGCGATTTGCGCTGGAGCTGGACGAGGTGCTGCTGAGCCTGTCCGGGGTGAGCCCCTGGTACAGGCTCCAACCGGAGGCCGGCGGACTCCGGGTGCTCCTGCCTGCCGTGCCGGACGGAGATCGCGAGTCGGTGGTGGAATCAATCCAGGCCAATCTCGACCGTCGGTTCGGCCTCGCCAGTGCTGTGGAGTTCCGCGGCGACCTCGGCTATTCCGGCGGCAAGCTGGTCAGGGTGATCCGGCACGGAACCGAGGGTGGTCATGATCGTTGACGCGCACGCCCACGTCACCGAGGCGGCGTACGGGGCTCCTGAGCTGCTTGCCTCCCAGATGGCCCAGGCCGGCATCGACAGGGCGATCCTGGTTCCCGGGGGAATGATCGACGTGAGAAAGATGACCCGCTATCTCTCCGGCCGGGAGCCGATCCCCGCTCACGCCATCGCGAACGGGC
>JACQRS010000007.1 GCA_016206385.1 Candidatus Rokuibacteriota bacterium
GGCGCCGCTACCTGCCGCTGATCGGGACGCTGGGGCTCTTCATCCTCGTGTCGAACCTGCTGGGCCTGGTCCCGGGGCTGATGGCGCCCACCTCCAACCTGAACACGACCGTGGCCTGCGCGCTGGTCGTCTTCTTCACCTACCACTGGATCGGCATCCGGAAGCGGGGCCTGGCGAGCTACCTCAGGCACCTCTGCGGGCCCATCGTGTGGCTGGCCCCCCTCATGTTCGTGATCGAGATCTTCAGCCACCTGGCGCGGCCGTTGTCCCTCTCGGTCCGGCTCTTCGGCAACATGATGGGCGGCCACATCCTGCTCGCGGTCATGTTCCTTTTGACCGGCTTCGACGGGCTGATCGGGTGGTTGCTGTCGGGAAAGCTGATCGCGCTCGTCATGGGGCTGCCCGGCGCCGCGCTGCTGGTGGTTTTCACCGCCGGGTTTCTCCTGCCGCTGAAGCTCTTCGTGGCGTTTCTCCAGGCGTTCATCTTCTGCATGCTGTCCATGTTGTACATCGCCGGCGCCGTTGAGGAAGCCGAGCACCACTAGAAAAGGGGGAGAGGCTGTGCGACGCTCACTGACGCTGATCCTGATGCTGAACGCGGTCCTGGTGCTGATCGGAGCCACAGCGTGGGCGGCCGAGCCGGCCGCGAAGGAGGGCGGAGGCGGCGGGTGGATCGGCCCGTTCTCCGTGCTCGCCGCCGGCGTGGGCATGGCGATCGCGTCCGGGCTCTGCGGGCTCGGGCAGGGCCGGGCCACCGCCGCGGCCGTGGATGCCATGGCGCGCCAGCCCGGCGCGGCCGGGCGGATCCAGACCGCCATGATCATCGGTCTGGCCCTGATCGAGTCGCTGGCCCTGTACGTGTTCGTCATCGCCGCGATCTTGCTTTTCGTCCAACCGATCAAGTAGCTTCAGGGTGCCGCGGGTACCCGGATAGGCGGGCCAATGGCGGTGCGGGCCAACTATAAGATTTCCAAGATTCCGGAGATGACGGTCCGGCGCCTGTCTATCTACACGCGCTGCCTCCAGCAGCTCGAGGAGGACGGGATCAAGACGATCTCGTCTCAGGAGCTGGCGGAGCGCTTCAATCTGAACTCCGCCCAAGTGCGGAAGGACCTGGCCTACTTCGGCGAGTTCGGGGTCCGGGGCATCGGCTACTACGTCTCCGGGCTCAAGGCCGAGCTCCTGAAGATTCTGGGGCTGGACCGGGAATGGCAGGTGGTGCTGGTGGGCTTCGGCAACCTGGGCTCGGCGCTCTTTCACTACAAGGGCTTCGAGCGCCAGGGGTTTCGCATCTCGGCCATCTTTGACGACGACCCGGCCAAGGCCGGCCGCGTCGCTGACGGCATCGCGATTCTCCCGCTCCGGGACCTCGGCCGTGAGGCCAAGGCTAAGACCCTCCAGATCGGGATCGTGGCGGTGCCGGCGGAGGCGGCGCAGGGGGTGACCGATCGGCTCGTGGCCTCGGGGATCAAGGCGATCCTGAACTTCGCGCCCGTTCGCCTCAAAGTGCCGAAGGACGTGCGCCTCAAGAACGTGGACCTGACGATCGAGCTGGAAACCTTGAGCTTCGCCCTGGCCCAGGGGGCGCGCTAGCGAGCCACGGTTGGACGCCCCGGGCCAGGGGCGACGGCGCTGACGTTGTCGATGATCGTTTCGCTCCCCCCCTTCACCCTGAGCCAGTGGGAGGCGTTTCGCCCGCTGCTCGAGGCCTTTGCCCGGGGCGACGGACGCCTGGTCGTGGACGGGCTCTGGGGCTCGGCCCGGGCTCTCGTCATCGCGGCCTTGCTCGGCGAGACCGGTCGCCCCGCCCTCGTGCTGGTCTCAGGTCTGGGAGAGCTCCATCGCGCGTGCCAGGACCTGGGCTTCTTCGACGAGGCCTTCGGCCGTGAGCCCTCGAGGACGGTCGGATTTCCGCCGCTTCAGCCTGCCCTGTGGCGAACGGGACATCACCCCGAGGTGGAGGCCGAGCGTGCCCTGGTCTGCCACCGCCTCCTCACGGGCGAGGCGCTCACGGTGGTCACGACGCCTGCGGCCCTCGCCTCGACGCTTCTCCCGCCGGAGGAATTCCGGGCGCGCACGTTCAGGCTCGCCCTGGGTGGGAGCGTGGACCGGGCGGCGCTCTTCGAGCGTCTGGCGCTGGCGGGGTACGAGCGGGTGGAGACGGTGGTGGAGGTCGGGCAGTGGAGCGTCAGGGGCGGGATCGTGGACATCTTCTCCCCGACCCGGCCCAGGCCGGTGAGGATCGAGTTCTTCGGCGACGATGTGGAATCGCTCCGCGCCTTCGATCCCAGCACCCAGCGCTCGATGGAGGCTGTGGCCGGTCTCGACGTGCTCCCGTTGGCGGCAGCGGGCGGGTCCCCGTCGGAGGCGGCTGCCGGTGCCAACCTCCTCGCCTACCTCCCGGCCTCGGCGCCGGCGGTGCTGGACGACCCGAAGCTCCTCGAGGCGCCTCCCGACGATGCCCCGTCGCCGATTCCGCTCGCCGAGCTGTTGGAGGGACGCCAGCGGCTCGAGATCGGGCTCCTGGCGGCGACCCCTCCCGATCCCGCTGTCGGGCGCTTCACCCTCGAGACCCGGTCGGTGGGGAGCTTCCGCGGACAGTTCAGCCGGCTCGCCGCCGAGCTGGCCCAGTGGCTGGCCGAGGGGTTCAGGGTCCGGCTGGTCTGCCAGGATGACCTCCAAGTCGAACGCCTGACCCAGATCCTGAGGGAGCACCTCCTCGAGCCGACCGTCTCGGGAACGCTCGGAGGACCGCAGGGGCTCGGTCTTCTGACCGGCGAATGCTCGAGCGGCTTTTGTCTTCCGGCCCTCGGGCTGATTGTCCTCACCGAAGAAGAGCTCTTCGGGGCGCGGCGCCGGCGCCTCAGGCGCCCGCTCTATCAGCGGGGCGCCACCGTCACCGCCTTCACGGACCTCCAGGTGGGGGATCTGGTCGTCCACGAGGAGCACGGCGTGGGCCGCTACCTGGGGCTGAAAACCCTGGCCGTGGACGGCCGAGAGGGAGACTTCCTGCTCCTCGAGTACGCGGAGGGCGCCCGCCTCTAC
>JACQRS010000142.1 GCA_016206385.1 Candidatus Rokuibacteriota bacterium
ATGCAGATGGTGGAGATGGCGGGCTTGACGTACTGCATCGTGTCGTAGATGGCGAGCGTCGCGGTCACCGAGCCGCCGGGGGAGTTGATGTAGAGGTAGATGTCTTTGTCTGGGTCCTCGGCCTCGAGGAAGAGCATCTGGGCGATGACCAGGTTGGCCAGCTCATCCTCGATGAAGGTGGGGAGAAAGATGATCCGCTCCTTGAGGAGGCGGGAGAAGATGTCAAACGCCCGCTCCCCGCGGGGCGTCTGCTCTACCACGATCGGAACCAGAGCCATGGGTGCCTTCCTTCTGTCTGCCCTGTCGGGTGTAGTGTACCTCAAGATACACCGGTTGCGTGCTGAATCAAAAAGTCAAGGACCTGGGTCTCGCGGAGGCGGAGCCGGAGGGTCTCGAGGTCGCCGCCCTTCTCCATGAGCCGGCGCACGGCGGGGGCCGGACGCTGGCTGGCCTTGGCGATCCGCTCGACCTCGGCCCCGACATCCTCCTCCGACGGGCTCAACCCTTCGCGCTCGGCGATGGCCTCAAGGAGGAGCACGCGCCGGACAGCTTTCTCCGCCGCGGGTCGGAGCTCCGCGACCAGCTTGTTGTAGTCCCAGTCCATCCGGTCCGGGTCCATCCCCTGCTGGCGCAGCCGCTCGCGGGTGTGCCCGATCACGTGGGCCACCTGCCGGAGCACCAGGGCCTCCGGCACCTGGAAGGCGTGCTCCGCCAGGAGCGCGTCCGCCACGTTCTCCTCCAGCGCGCGCCGATTCTCCCGGTCGCGCTGGGCGTCCAGCTCTTTCTTGATCGCGGCGCGCAATCCAGCCAGATCGTCGTACGGGCCCAGGGTCCTGGCGAAGTCGTCGTCGAGCGACGGGAGCACCTTCTCCTTCACCTCGGCCACCTTGAGCCGCGCCGAGCCGGGTTTGCCGCGGAGCTCCTCCCGGTGGTGGCTGTCGGGGAAGCGCACCTGAAGCTCCCGCTCCTCGCCCCGCGACAGGCCCACCACCGCCTCGTCGATCTCGCGGAGCACAGACTCGGAGCCGACCAGGAACGCGTACCCCTGCTCGGTCCTGGCCTCCATTCCCTCGGGGGCGAGGGTGTAGTCCATGATGACCAGGTCGCCCGGCCCCGCCGCACGCTCCACGCTCCGGAACTCGGCGTGCTCCTCTTGGAGATGGGCCAGCGCGTGCTCCACCTCCTCTTCGGTCACCACGCCGGGGGTGTGCTGCACAGTGAGCCCCTTGTAGTTCCCGAGGGTGATCTCCGGTTTGATCTCGACGATGGCCGTGAACCTGAGCGGCGTCCCTTCCTCGAGGGTGACCTCGTGGAGGTCAGGCTCCTCCACCGGCCGGAGCTGCGCTTCGGCGAGGGCTTGGCGATAGACGTCGGGAATCAGCTGCTGGGCCACCTCCCGGCGCACCTCCTCGGCGAAGTGGACTTTGACCAGGTTGCGCGGCACGTGCCCCTTCCTGAAACCCGGAAGGCGCGCCCGGCGCTGCACGCGACCGCACGCCTCCTCCCAGGCCTTCTGGACGAGATCCTCGGGGGCCTCGACCTGAAGCCGACGCTTGCACGCCTCCAGCTCTTCGACGGCCACCTTCATCCGGCGAACCGCACAATCAGATACATTCAAGTGGTGCGAGAGGGGGGAGTTGAACCCCCAAGGGTTTTCGCCCACTGGATCCTAAGTCCAGCGCGTCTGCCAATTCCGCCACTCTCGCGTCGTCCACGGCTGATCGATCTCGCGTCGTCGGGTGACCCTGCGGCGGGTAGCCCTGCGGCCCACTGCCGACACCGAGTATACCCAGGACAACCTGTTCCCGCAAGAACGCGAGTGCCCGGGTGAACGACGCTACGCCGCGTTGTAGGCGCTTCTGCTTTAGGTTACGCTGATAGTGTGGGGACTAAACATCCGGTGGGAAGCCGGGTGAGACAGACATGAAGCCGGGAGGCCACCTTGCCACCGCCGCGGCCCTGAGCGGTGTCGGCTATGCGGTCACCGGGTCTCTAGGGCTGGCCGCGGGGTGTTTCGCGGGCGGCTTCCTGATTGATTCGGACCACTATCTGGACTATCTCGTCTTCGACGGGCAGTGGCGCCACCCCAGCCCGACGGCGTTCCTTCGCTACGCCTTCACGTATCGCTACAAGCGGCTCGTCCAGCCGCTGCACTCTGTTGAGTTGCTAGCGGTGCTCGGGCTGCTGGCCGTGACCTGGCCCCATCCGGCGCTCGTGGGGTACATCCTCGGGTCACTCCTCCACCTCAGCCTGGACATCCTCGTGAACGGCGAGCACATCTTGAGGCAGCCGGTACTTTTCTATTGCTTCTTCTACCGCGCGCGGCGCCGGTTCGCCGCCGACCGCCTGGTCGGGCGGCTGGTCCTCCCGCCGGGAGCGGGGCAGGCCCCGGTTCGAGAGTTCTTTACCTGGCGGCTGCGGGCGTGGCCCGTGGATGGTGAACCGGATGAGCAGGCGCACGTCAGCGAGCGGACCACCGCGCGGAATAAATGAAGCGGGCGGCCTCGAAGCCGCCCGGAGCTGACTCGGAAGTTTGGTGAGCCGTGCAGGAGTCGAACCTGCAACCTACTGATTAAGAGTCAGTTGCTCTGCCAGTTGAGCTA
>JACQRS010000143.1 GCA_016206385.1 Candidatus Rokuibacteriota bacterium
GATCCGTTACGGCCAGTACCTCTAGGCCTCCCGCCCGCCCATCCCGGATGGTCGCCACGACCCACGGTCGCGTCCGCGACAAGGACACCGACTGCATGAAGGTCGTCTACTACGGCAACTACCTCACCTATTTCGAGGTGGGACGCGTGGAGTTCCTCAGGCAGAACGGCCACCCGATGTCGGAGGTGGACGAAACGCTCCACATGCCGGTCGTGGAGGCCTTCGTCAAGTACGTGAAACCCGCCAGGCTGGACGACCTGCTGGAGGTGAGGTGCTGGATCAGCGCCAGGCGGCGGGCCAGCTTCACGTTCAGCTACGAGATCCTGAACGAGGGAGGCGAGCGTGTGGCTACCGGCTCCACTGTGCATGCGTGCTGGGACCCGGCGACGGGCAAGATGATCGCGTTGCCCGACTGGCTGAAAGCGCTGGTGGGGGTGGAGGCGGAGCGGGAGTAGCCCCGTGCGGCTCATCGTCGCCCACCGGATCCTCATCGGCACGGCCATCGCCTTCGGCCTGTTCTTCACGGGCTGGGGCATCGTCCGGTACGCCCGCACGGGCGAGAGCGCCCAGCTCGTCGTTGCCGCGGTCACGGCCGTCATCACCGCCGCCCTGGGCTATTACCTGAGAAACCTGAAGCGCTTCGTGGGGTGAGGCCCCCTTGAGGCCCGGCCCGTCGTCTGCTATAACGTATACGGTGCACCGGGTTCAGGCCGGCACCTCCAGCATCCGATGATCCAGGTCGAGCACCTCACCAAGCACTACGGCCCGGTTGCGGCCATCCAGGACGTCTCCTTCAGCGTGGAGAAGGGGGAAATCGTTGGCTTCCTCGGTCCCAACGGGGCGGGGAAGACCACCACGATGCGGATCCTGGCCTGCTTCATGCCCGCCAGCGCCGGGACCGCCAGGGTGGCCGGGTACGACGTCTTCTCCCAGTCCCTCGAGGTCCGGCGGCGCACCGGCTACCTCCCCGAGCACGTGCCCCTTTACAGCGAGATGCCGGTGGCCGCGTATCTGGATTTCGTCGCCGAGGTCAAGGGCGTACCGCGCGCCGGGCGGAAGCGGCGGGTCGCGGAGGTGATGGAGCGCTGCCTCATTGCGGACGTCGGCCATCGCCTGGTGGGCCGCCTCTCCAAGGGGTACCGCCAGCGGGTCGGCCTCGCCCAGGCGCTGGTCAACGATCCCGAGGTGCTGGTCCTGGACGAGCCCACCATCGGCCTGGACCCCAAGCAGATCATCGAGATTCGCTCGCTGATCAAGTCCCTCGCGGGCCAGCGCACGGTGATCCTCTCGACCCACATCCTCCCCGAGGTCTCCATGATCTGCTCCCGCGTGATCATCATCAACCAGGGGCAGATCGTGGCCGTGGACAGCCCGGAAACCCTCACCGCGCGCCTCTCCCAGTCGGAGCGGATCCAGGTGCAGGTGGACGGCCCGCCGGGGGCGGTGCTCGCCGAGCTGCGGCGGCTTCCCGGCGTCCTCGCGGTGGATCAGAAGGCCCTGGTCAACGGCATCGGCACGTTCCTGGTGGAATCGGCGCGGGATCGTGACGTGCGGCGCGACCTCTCCCGCGCCGTCGTGGGCCGGGGCTGGGGGCTCCTGGAGCTCAGGGGGATCGGGATGACCCTGGAGGACATCTTCATCAGGCTGGTGACTGAGGAGCAAGCGACCACACCAGCGGGCGACGAGACACCCGCATGAGGACCTGGCCCATCTTCAAGAAGGAAATCCGGCTCTACTTCACCTCGGCGGTGGCCTACGTCGTCTTCACCATCTTTCTCTTGATCTCCGGGTACTTCTTCTACTCCATCTTCGCCTTCTTCAACCTCATGTCGATGCAGTCGGCGATGAACCCGGCGCTGGCGCGGGACCTGAACGTCACCGAGGGCGTGATGCGCCCGCTCTTCTCCAACATCAGCGTCGTGATGCTGCTCCTGATGCCGATCCTCACCATGCGGCTCTTTGCCGAAGAGAAGAAGTCCGGAACCATCGAGCTGCTGCTGACGTACCCGGTCCGGGACGGCGAGGTGCTCCTGGGGAAGTACGCGGCGGCGGCCGTGCTCTACCTGGCGATGCTGGGCGCGACCGCCCTCTACCCCGGGATCCTGGCCTCCTTCGCGCGCCTCGAGTGGGGGCCGCTCCTCACCGGCTACCTGGGGCTCGTGCTCATGGGCTCCACCTTCCTCGCCATCGGGGTCCTGGCCTCCTCCCTCACCGAGAATCAGATCGTGGCCGCCGTCGCCACCTTCGGGGTGCTGCTGATCTTCTGGGTGATCGGCTGGAGCGCTGACTTCGCCGGCCCGGTCTGGGGCAAGTTGCTCTCCCACCTCTCGCTCCTGGAACACTTCGACGGCTTCGCCAAGGGCGTGATCGACACCAAGGACGTCATCTATTACGTGAACTTCACCATCCTCTGTCTCTTCCTCACCCTCAGGTCGCTGGAGTCCAACCGATGGCGCGGATGAAGCAGCTCGGGCAGTGGGCCGCCCTCGTCGGCCTGGTCCTGCTGGTGGCGGCCGGCGGTCTCACGATCGGCAGGCCCGAGTGGGAGAAGCTGCGCGCCGCTCTGGCGCTGGCGGGGGCCCTGTGCCTGCTCGGCGCGCTCTACGCCGGCTTCGGCGAGGTGCGGGCGTTCTTTGCCCGGCGGTCGGCCCGCTACGGCGTCAACGCCCTGGTGATGATCCTGCTCCTCCTGGGCATCATCGCCCTGGTCGAAGCGGTCTCCTACCGTCACAGCTATCGCCTGGACCTCACCGAGAACCGGCGCCACAGCCTCTCCCCCCAGACCATCAAGGTGCTCCAGAACCTGAAGGTCACCGTGGAGGTGACCGGCTTCTTCCGGTCCGACCAGCCCGGCAAGCGCGTGGCCGAGGACCTCTTCAAGCAGTGCGCCTCCCACGCCAAAGGCAAGTTCACCTGGCAGATCGTGGACCCGGACCGGAATCCCGGCCTGGCCAAGCGCTACGGGGTGGAGACCTACGGGACCGTGGTGCTGGACACGAAGACCAAGTCGGAGAAGGTGCCGGACGTCGATGAGGAGAAGCTGACCAACGGCCTCGTCAAGGTGACGCGCGAAGGCAAGCGCGTGGTCTACGTCATGAAGGGGCACGGCGAGCACGAGATCTCGAGCACCGAGCGGCCCGGCTTCAGCGAGGCGAAGAACGCCATGGAGCGGGCCAACTACGAGGTGAAGGACCTGGTGCTGGTGCGGGAGGCCAAGGTGCCGGACGACGCGGCCATCCTGATCCTGCCCGGACCGAAGAACGACCTCCTCCCCGCCGAGCTGGAGGCCGTGGACGCCTACATCGCGCGCGGGGGAAAGGTCTTCTTCATGGTGAATCCCTACCAGGCCCAGGGCCTCAAGGGGTATCTCGCCAAGTACGGCATCACCCTGGGGGACGACCTGGTCATCGACCGGCTCTCCCGCGCCTTCGGGGGCGATTTCGTGATGCCGGCCGTGTTCCAGTACGAGCCCCACCCCATCACCAAGGAGTTCGGCAGCGTCCTGACCTTCTTCCCCCTCACGCGCTCCGTTGACGTCCAGTCCAGGCTCCCGAAGGGGACCAACGCCCAGGTCCTGGCCAGGTCCGGACCGGGGAGCTGGGCCGAAACGACCCGGTCGGAGGTGGACAGTGGCTCGGTGAAGCAGGACCCCACCGACCGGGCGGGCCCGGTCCCGGTGGCCGCCGTGGCCACCGTGGATGCCGCCAAGCCGGCCGAGGGCAAGGAAACCGTCAGGGCGCGGATCGTGGTCTTCGGAACCTCCCATCTGGCGGCCAACCAGTTCCTGAACGTGCAGGGGAACCGGGACCTGTTCCTCACCACGGAGAGCTGGCACGCGGAGGAGGAGGATCTGATCGCCATCCGTCCCAAGGACAGCCGCCAGACTCCGGTCTTCCTCACCGCCACCCAGGGGCAGCTCGTCTTCTGGATCCCCGTGGTCGCGCTGCCCGTCGCGGTCATAATCTGCGGCGCTGCCATGATCCTGCGCCGGAGGTACGTCAACTAGCCCGACCGCCCCGCCATGCGCTGGAAGACCACCGTCGTCCTCGCCCTGCTCTTCGCCGCCGTGGCGGTCTTCTACTACGTCTACGAGATTCGCCTGGCCCC
>JACQRS010000144.1 GCA_016206385.1 Candidatus Rokuibacteriota bacterium
CTCGTAGAGATAGTCCACGACGGGCGCCTCCGGGGATGCCTCGGCTGACTCGACCGGCAGGAGCTGAACCCGCACGACGCGCTGGACAGCCACAGAGCGGAACTCGTTGTAGATGAGATGCGCCTCGTCCACCTCGCCGCTCGCGTAGGCCTCGATGAGCCGCGTGGAAAGCTCCCGCGCGTGCGCATAGGCCAGGCGGTCGAAGAAGCCAATCATCTCCGACTTGATCGTGAAGCCGCGTCGCCGGTAGTGGTCGCGAGCCTTCCGACCCACCACTACCAGAGTCAGCGCCGCCTCCTCAGACTGGCGGATGAACCCGAGGGAGCGCCTGAGCACGTTCGTGTTGAACGCCCCGCACAGCCCTTTATCCGCCGCGATGATGACCACCATCCGCCTGCCCGTCTCGCGGCGGGCGAGCAACGGGTGCTGTTCCGGGCTGACCCGGAGCGCCAGATTCCCGAGGAGGCCGGACATCTTCGAGGCGTAGGGGCGCGCCTCGAGGATCCGCTCTTGAGCGCGCCGGAGCTTGGCCGCAGCGACGAGCTTCATGGCCCGCGTAATCTTCTGGGTGGACTGGACCGAGCGGATCCGTCGCCTGACTTCGCGGAGCGGCGCCATACAACTCGGAGGGGGGCTAAGCCCCCCTTCCGAACCTCCCCCCTGAGGTTGCGCGGGCCAAGCCCGCGCTCGAACCGGGACCACTCACCTGCGCCATGTGCATCCTAATCAGGCGACTCCCGCCTTCGGGGGCTAGGCGGCTTTGATGCCTCTGGCCTGGATAAACTCGGCCTTGGCCTCGCGGATCACCTCGTCCATGGCCTGGCGGAGGCTCTCGGAGAGCTCCTTTTTGTCCCGGATCTCGGCGTAGATCTCCGGGGCCCGGCGCTCGACGAAGGGGTAGAGGAACTCCTCAAAGGAGCGCGCCGCCTCCGCGGGCAGGTCGTCCAGGTGTCCCTGAGTTCCGGCGTAGATCACCACGACCTGCTTCTCCATGGAGACTGGCACGTACTGGCCCTGCTTCAGCACCTCAACCATCCGCTGGCCGCGGGCCAGTTGGAGCTGGGTGGCACGATCCAACTCGGAGCCGAACTGGGCGAAGGCCGCCAGCTCCCTGAACTGGGCCAGGTCCAGCCGGAGCTTGCCGGCCACCTGGCGCATGGCTTTGACCTGGGCGTTCCCGCCCACCCGGGATACGGAGAGCCCGACGTTGACGGCGGGGCGAATCCCGGCGAAGAAGAGGTCGGTCTCCAGGTAGATCTGGCCGTCGGTGATCGAGATGACGTTGGTCGGAATGTATGCGGAGACATCGCCCAGCTGGGTCTCGATGATGGGCAACGCCGTGAGCGAGCCCCCACCCAGCTCGTCGTTGAGCTTGGCCGCCCGCTCCAGGAGCCGGGAGTGGAGGTAGAAGACATCCCCCGGATAGGCCTCGCGCCCCGGCGGCCGCCGGAGGAGCAGCGAGAGCTGCCGGTAGGCTTGGGCGTGTTTGGAGAGGTCATCGTAGATGCAGAGGGTGTGGCGCCCGCTGTCGCGGAAATACTCGGCCATGGCGCAGCCGGCATAGGGGGCCACGTACTGCAGCGGCGCGGGCTCCGACGCCGTGGCCGCGACCACGGTGGTGTAGGCCATGGCGCCCGTGTCCTCGAGCACCTTCACCACCTGCGCCACGGTCGAGCGCTTCTGCCCCACAGCCACGTAGAAGCAATGGACCCCCTGCCCCTTCTGGTTGATGATCGCGTCCACAGCGATGGCGGTCTTGCCGGTCTGGCGGTCGCCGATGATCAGCTCCCGCTGGCCGCGGCCGATCGGGATCATGGCATCGATGGCTTTGATCCCGGTTTGGAGCGGCTCCTTCACCGGGCGCCGGTCCACGACCCCCGGGGCGTAACGCTCGATGGGGCGGAACTCCTTCGCCTCGATAGGGCCCTTCCCGTCGATAGGCTGGCCGAGCGCGTTGACCACCCGGCCGATCAGCGCCTCGCCCACCGGCACCTGAGCGATGCGCTTGGTGCGCGTGACCGCGTCACCCTCCTTGATCATGATGTCCTCGCCCAGGAGCACCGCCCCGACGTTGTCCTCCTCCAGGTTCAGCACCATGCCAAAGACCTCGTGCGGGAACTCGAGAAGCTCGCCGGCCATGGCGTGCTCCAGGCCGTAGATGCGGGCGATGCCGTCGCCCACCTCGATGACCCGCCCCATCTCCTTGAGGTCGACCTCGGCCTCGTACCCCTGAAGCTGACGCTTGATAATCTCGCTGATCTCTTCCGCCTTGATCATCCCCTACCCCCTCACGAGGCGCTCGCGGAGCCGGGCGAGCTGCCCGTGCAGGCTGCCGTCCAGCACGAGGCTTCCGATCTGAGCGACAAAGCCGCCCAGCAGCGCTGAATCCACTGCCTCCTCCAGCACAACCTGCTTGCCGACAGCGCGGCCCAGGCGCCCGGCGAGGGCCCGCCGGTCGGCGTCGGTGAGCGGCACGGCGCTGCGAACCTGGGCACGGACCCGGCCCAGTCCCTCATCTACCAAATCGCGGTGCGCGCGCGCGATCTCCGAAAGGTGATCGCCCCGTCCCCGCGCCGCCAGCAGCCCGAGAAAGTTCTTGACGAGCGCCGAACACGGGATCCGCTCCGCGACCGCGCCGATGGCCGCCCGCTTGGCCTCGCCCTTGATCCACGGGCGGAGAAGGAAATCGCTCAGCTCCCTGTGGGCAAAGATTGTGTCGCAGGCCGCTTGGAGCTCCCGGCCCGCCGCCTCTTCCCGACCGCTCTCGCGGGCCAGGAGGTAGAGCGCGCGCGCGTACCGTTTGGCCGTCGCCTCGCGCCGCTTCACCCGATCCGCTCCAGCTTGGCGATGGCCTCCCGGACAACGCGCCGGTGGTCCTCGTCGCGAAGGCTCTTCTTGATCAGCCGCTCCGCCACCTCGATCGCGAGGTCCCCGGCCTCGCGGCGGAGCTCGTCCTTGGCCCGCCGGACATCCTGGGCGATCTCGGCGCGACCACTCTCGACAATCCGTGCCGCCTCCTGGCGGGCGGCTTCCAGGATCCTTTGCTGCTCCTCCGCGGCGTCGCGGAGCGCGGCCTCCCGGATGGCCTGAGCCTCGACGTGGGCGGCCTCGAGCCGGGCCCGGTACTCCTCCTGCTGGCGTCGGGCCTCGGCCCGGGCGGCGTCAGCTTCCTCGAGGGAGTGCTTGATGGAGTGGGTGCGCTCCTCCAGCTTGGAGACCAACGGGCGATAGAGGAGCCACCACAGGACAAAGAGGAGCAGCAGGAAGTTCAGAAGCTGGACGATCAGGGACTTGTCCAGGTTGATGAACCCGCCTTCGGCGGCAAGCGCCGGGACCGGGAGAAGGAGAAGAGCGGGTACGAGACGCAACGCACTTACTCTCATGGGAGTCCGGCTCCGATGGGATATTGTGAAAAAGGGAGCAAGCAAAATCGTAGCATGAATATCACGGCAAAGAGAGGACTGTCAAGCCCTGCTGATGATTCCGCCGCCGACGACCAGGGCGCCCTGGTAGAAGACCACCGACTGGCCGGGCGTCACTGCCCGCTGGGGCTCGTCGAAGAGCACCTCCACCCGATCGGCTCTCAGCGGGCGAAGCGTGGCGGAGGCGGGACTGTGGCTGTGGCGGATTTTCGCGGCGGCCCGCAGCTCCCCCTCCAGGCGGTCAAAGGGAATAAGGTTGACGCCGGTCGCCACCAGCCGATCGCTCTCGAGGTCCCTCCCCTCGCCCACCACCACAGCGTTCCGCTCAGCATCCAGTGCCACGACATACAGCGGGCGATCGGAGGATAGCCCGAGGCCCCGACGCTGGCCGACCGTGAAGGCAGCGATGCCGCCATGGGTTCCGAGGACCGTGCCCCGGCGGTCCATGATGGGGCCCGGACTAAACGCCTGAGGGGCGCGTTGTCTGAGAAAGGCCCGGTAGTCGTCGTCGGGGATGAAGCAGATCTCCTGGCTCTCCGGTTTGTCTGCCGTCACGAGACCGAAGGCGCGCGCCTTCGCCCGCACCTCGTCCTTGGTGAGGTCGCCGACGGGAAAGCGTGCCGCGGCCAGCTGGGTCTGGGTCAGCGGCCACAGGAAGTCCGACTGGTCCTTCCACGAATCCTTCGCCCGCCACAGAAGGACCCGGTTGGTTACCGGGTCTCGGGTGATCCGGGCGTAGTGGCCCGTCGCCACCGCGCCCGCCTCCCACGCCAGAGCCCGCCGCAGAAGCGTCCCGAACTTGATCTCGCGGTTGCACACGACGCACGGGCTCGGGGTACGACCGGCCAGGTACTCGCCCGCGAAATTGGCGATGACGGCACGATCGAACTCGCGCTCGTGGTTCAACAAGTAATACGGGATCCCGAGGCGGCGCGCGACCTGCCGCGCGTCCTCCACCGTCTCGGGAGAGCAGCAACTCCCAAAGCGCTTTTTCGGGTCTTCGGGCTCGCGCCACGGCCACACCCGGAGCGTGATCCCGACGACCTCATGCCCCTGCTCGACGAGGAGCGCGGCAGCCACGGAGGAGTCGACTCCCCCGCTCATCCCCACAACGATCTTCTCAGCTCCCATCCTCTCTATACCGGCTTGCCTGAAATCTGCGCTACCAGGCGCTCGAGCTCTTCACGCGAGGCGTAGGCCAGCTCGATCCGGCCGCGTCGATCGTTGCCCACGATCCTCACCCGCGTTGCCAGGGCCTCCCGGAGGTTGTCTTCGAGCGCCATCAGCTCGGCAGAGCGTCGAGGGCCCCGGCGCGCGACCTGCCGTCGCTGGACCCCCTCCTCGGTAGTCCGGACCGACCAGGAGTGGGCGAAGATCTCCTCCCTCAGCTTAAGCTGCTCGGCCGGAGAGGTCAAAGAGAGGAGCGCGCGCGCGTGGCCCATCGTCAGGCGCCCGGCGCTCAGGTCGCTCTGGATCACCTCTGGAAGCTTGAGCAGCCGGAGGTGGTTGGCGATGGAGGTCCGGTCCCTGCCCACGCGCTGGGCGAGTTCCTCCTGGGTCCAGCCGAACTCGGCCAAAAGCCGCTGGTAGGCCTCTGCTTCCTCCACCGGGTTGAGGTCCTCGCGGAGGAGATTTTCGATCAGGCCCAGCTCGAGGCACTCCGCATCGGTGGCCTCTCTCACCACCGCGGGGATCGTCCGGAGCCCGGCCACCCGTGCCGCTCGCCAGCGCCGCTCTCCGATCACGAGCTGGTAGCGGCCGCCGAAGCGCCGAACCACGACCGGCTGGAGAACGCCGGATTGCCGCATCGAGTCGGCAAGCTCCTGGAGCTTGCCGTCGTCAAAGGACTTCCGCGGCTGATTCGGGTTCGGCGCGATGGCATCGATGGGAAGCTCCTCAAAGCGCTCCCCCTCCCCGATCCCGGCGGGAAGCAGAGCACCGAGCCCCCGCCCCAGCCCGCGCTTATTCATGGGCAAGCACCTCCTTGGTGAGTCTGAGATATGCCACGGCCCCGGCCGAGTGCAGATCGTAGAGGATGATCGGCTTCCCGTGGCTCGGGGCTTCGGACAGGCGCACGTTTCGCGGGATCACGGTCTCGAAGAGCTGAGCCTCGAAGTGGCGCTTGACCTCGTCCCTGACCTGCGTGGCGAGGGTTGTCCTGCCGTCGAACATCGTGAGGAGAATCCCTTCGATCCGAAGCGCTGGGTTCAGCCGCTCTTTGACGAGCCTGATCGTTTTCAAAAGCTTCGCCACCCCTTCCAGGGCGTAGAACTCGCACTGGACCGGGATCAGCACCGAATCGGCAGCGGTCAGGGCATTGATCGTCAGGAGGCCGAGGGAGGGCGGGCAGTCTATCACGACGTAGTCGAACTTAGCCGCGGTTGGGGTAAGCTCCTCCCTCAGCCTGAACTCCCGCCGTTCGAGGAGCACAAGCTCGAGCTCGGCCCCCACCAGGTCAATCTCTGCGGGGACCAGAGATAGGTGCTCCATTTCTGTAGACAAAATCGAGTTTTGTATTTCTTCCTTGCCAAGAATTGCTTGATAAACAGTGGGATAGAGGCCTGGCCTATAAATCCCGAGGCCAGTGGAAGCGTTACTTTGAGGATCGAGATCGACCAGGAGGGTAGGGTGCTCCGTAGCCGCCAGGCCCGCGGAGAGATTGACGGCTGTTGTGGTCTTTCCTACTCCCCCTTTTTGGTTAACTACGGCGATTGTCCGTCCCATCGGGCCTCAAACGTTTCACGTGAAACATGGTTACTAGTGTTCCACGTGAAACATGCTCCCAGATACCCGCGGCGAATTTCAAGTTTTTTCGACGACGAGGAACCGACGGGGTAGCCCTGAGAGGGGTGAGGTTACCGTTTGCCACATGCCAAAGCCGGGTTGTTTCTCGGATTTCGAGGGCGGGGGGCCAGAGGCGACCAGCCTCCCTCCGGGTCTTAGAAACTGGAGCGCGAGAGGAACGATCTCTCCGGACGGACCCGTGCCCCGCGTGACCACAGCATCAAAGGCGGCCTCAAGCTCCGGTAACTCCTCGATCAGGATCTCGGCCCGCCCCGCGAGCACGCGCACGCCCTCCAGCGCCAACTCTCTCACCACAGCCGACAGGAAAGAGGTGCGCCGCCTCCGGGCCTCCGCCAGCGTCAGCTCATAAGCCGGCTCGACGATCTTCAGGGGAACCCCCGGTATTCCCGCTCCTGAGCCGAGGTCAAGAAGCCGGGAGGGAGGGGCAGGGAGGAGGGGAAGAAAAAGAAGCGAGTCCAGAAACAGCTTATCCAGGATCTCCATCGGCTTCCTGTAGGCCGTGAGCGACTGGACGCGGTTCCACCGAAGCAGCAGCGAGAGATAGCTTGCGAAGGCCTCCAGCTCGCGTTCCCGGGGAACCCGGCGAAGGAGCGTCCCGAGCCCTTGGGCGAGTTGAGCCTTGAAATCCAAGCCCGCGTCAGGCTTGCCGGTCCGAAGGCGCGATGATGAGCCGGCGGAGCGGGCCCTCTCCAAGGCTCTCGGTACGCACGCGGGCGTCTCGCTGGAGGGCGAGGTGAACCGTTCTCCGGTCCGCAGAGGACATGGGCTCGAGCGCGACGGGCTCTCCGGTCAGCTTGACCTGCTCGGCAAGCCTGAGCGCCCTCTGCTCGAGAACCTGGCGACGTCGTTCCCGGTACCCTTCGACGTCGATCCGAAGCTGGACGCGCTCGCCGAGCTGGCGACCGAGAAGTCGGGCAACCAGATAATTGAGCGACTCGAGGGTCTGCCCGTGCTTGCCGATCAGCAGACCCAGGTCGGCGCCGGTTATCTCCAGCTGGACGACCCCTTGCACCTCACGCGCCTGAACCGTTGCGTCTACCCCGATGCGCTTGAGAAGCTCCTCGAGAATGAGGCGCGCCTGAAGGAGACGATCGCCAGCGGGTGTGACGGTGAGTCGAACGCGGGCCTGGCGCCCACCGAGACCCAGAAACCCCTTAGTGCCCTCTTCAAGCGTCTCGACGAGGACGTACTCCCGTGAGAGCCCGAACTTCCGGAGCCCGGCCTCGACGGCTTCCTCCGGAGTTCGGCCCTCCTCCTCAAAGACAGTCACGGGCGCTTTCCCTCCTTGACCTGCTTGGGGCCACCTTTGGGCTTGGTGCCAACATTCATGTAGTACTGCTGGAGGATCTGAAGGACGTTGGACACAAACCAGTAGAGGACGAGCCCGGATGGCAGGTTGAGGAACATGAAGGTGAATATTACCGGCATGAACAGCATCATCTTTGCCTGGCGCGGATCACCGACCGCCGGGGTCATCTTCTGCTGAACAAACATCGAAGCGCCCATGAGGATAGGAAGGACATACGTGGGATCCTGCTGGGCCAGGTCGCATATCCAGATCGCCATGCCAAATAGCCTGCCGAAGCAAAGAAAAACTGCGTTTTGAAGTTCGACTGACAGCGAGAAAACCACGTAGAGCGCGTAGAAGATGGGGATCTGGATCAGCATGGGGAGGCAGCCCCCCATGGGGTTGATCCTGTGCTTTCGGTAGAGCTCGAGGGTCTCGCGCTGCAACCGCTGGGGATCGCCCTTGTACTTCGCCCGAATCGCGTTCACCTGCGGCTGGATCGTCTGCATCCCCTTCATGGAAGCCATGCTCTTGAGCGTGAGCGGGTAGAAGATGATCTTCGTGATGACCGTGAGGAGGATGATGGCAATCCCGTAGTTCGGGATGTAGCGGTAGAAGAAGTTCATGAGCCAGAGAATGGGCACGCACACCCATTCCATCGGCAGAAACGGGATGTAAAGGAAATCCCCGAAGTGAATGGTCTGCTCGAGCCCCACCCCGAGGGCGCGGAGCCGGTCGTATTCCTTCGGACCGACGTAGACCTGCGCGCGCCCCTCCCAGCTCTGACCGGGGCCCAGCATGGGCAGGGCGGCCTTGAGCGCCACCTCAGCCTGGCCGTCGGCCCCTTTGGTAGTCACCAGCTTGAACCCGGGGCTCCGCGGAATGAGGACAGCGATGTACCACTCGCTCTCGAGACCGATCCAGGTTCCATCAACCGTCGCGTCGGAGATCTCCTCAATGGCTTGGCGCTCAAGCCCGGCCGAGCCGAGCCGAACCACTCGGGTCGGCCGCTGCCCCTGAAATTTTTCCGCGTCTCCCTGCGGCCACTTCTGCTGAGCAGTCCAGGCGAGCAAGACCTCCGGGGCCTGGGGAACGGAGTGCCGGTTCTCCAGCTTGAGCTGAATCTCGAGCCGATAGTCCTGCGCCTCGAAGCGGAGAGTTTCTGTCACCCTCATCCCGAACGAGTCCTCGCCGACAAGCACGAGTTCCCCCCGCGGTCGCTCGGCTCCTAAGACTAGCCGGTCCTCCTTGAGCTCGAAGGCAAGGGGCTCGGTGCCGGCTTGGGGTCGCCGCAGGCTCAGCCCCTTGGACCCAAGGCTGCCAGGCACAACCATAGGCTTGTCCCCGCGATAGCGGAGCAGCCATTCCAACAGCCTCCCTCCGTCACTTCCCACCTGGGCCCGGTAGAGCGGTGTTTCCACCGCTGCGGTTCGTTGGGGGACGGGAGCCGCCCGCGTAGTCTTCGGGGGGGGAGGGGGAGATGGCGGAGGCACAGGGGCCGGCAGGCTTTTTCCCTCAGAAGGGGATTCCTCCTGGGGAGGGGGAGCGGGAGCCGACGGAAAAAGAACCTGGTAGAGCAGCAGGAGGGCCGCGATCAAGACCGCGGCAACGATCGCTCGCCTTTCCATCTGACCGTGGTCTCCCCGGCGTCCCGCTGACCAAGCGGAACCGGAGGGGGATCGTACCCCCCAGGGTGAAGTGGGTGACAGCGCACCAGGCGCCTCACCGCAAGCCAGCCTCCCCGGGCCAGGCCGTGGCTGAGCACGGCCTGCCGCGCATACTCGGAGCAGGTCGGCTCAAAGCGGCAAATCCGGGGAAGCAGGGGCGAAAGCCCCCGCTGATACCCGCGGAGGAGCCAGGCCACCCACCGTGCTGGCGACGTCATCCGCCCGCCGTCGCTCGGAGGTGTCGCGCGACCGCCGCAAGCGCTTCCTTCATATCACGATGAACCGCGTGGAAGGGGCCTCCGGCCGCGACGGCGCGCGCCACGCACACGAGCTGAACTCCCGAGGAAAGGGCTTCCCGGTTCGCCCGGTACGCTTCGCGAAGCCGGCGGCGCGCCCGATTGCGACGAACCGCCCCGCGCACCTGATGGCTGACAGCAAACCCAACCCGGCGGGGGCCGTCCCATCGCCGCCAGAGCACCACGAGCGACGGCCGGTCCACGCGCCGTCCCCGCTGAAACACTGCCTGGAACTCTTCGCGCCGTGTGAGCCGCTCGCTCCGAGGAAGCCCCATCGGCTCCGGACAGTGCGGCGCGCCTATACAGCGATGCGCCTGCGTCCTTTTGCCCGGCGCCGCTTGAGGACCTTCCGGCCCCCGGGGGTAGTCATCCGGGCGCGAAACCCGTGTGTTCGCTTCCGCTTCCGGCGGTTCGGCTGATAGGTTCGCTTCACGCGCGGTCTCTCTCGGTCGGTCGAACAACCAAACTAATCTACCGGCGCAGGGTCCGACAGTCAAGACGCCAAAGCGGAATTCGCCCGACAAGAACCCTCTTGCGCCGGCCTGAGTCCTCGTGCTATCGTGCGTGCGCTTTCGCGCGTCTCGTGCTCGGCGTCGCCTGCGCGATCCGGGGAGCGTGTCTCGCCGGTGCTTCGGACGAGGGCATTTGTCCCGATGGGTGGTTGTCCCGCCGGTAGTTGGTTCGTGTTCTCAAGGGCTTGGGGTTATCCACAGGTGTGGATAACTTTGTGCGTAACTCACCCGCCGGCTATCCGGGAGCCCAATCATGCTCGAAACCCTCTGGGCCCGACTCCTCTCCGCGCTGGAACCCAAGATCCCGCCGGCAGCGCTTGATACCTGGGTCCGCCCCAGCCGCCTCGGCGCGGTGGAGGGGGACCACATTCAGATCTGCGCCCCCAACAAATTCACGCGAGACTGGCTCGTCGAACACCACCTGGACGCGCTCCAGGCCGCCGCCAGCGAATGCCTTGGGGGAAGCCCCCGGGTCTCGGTCATCGTCGAGCGCGCCCTGGGGCCGGCCTCGCGGGCGCGGGAGGGTACCGCCGGCCACCCCGGCCCAGCCCTGGCTGCGGGCCTCAACCCGCGCTACACGTTCGAGACCTTCGTGGTGGGCTCCTCCAACCAGTTCGCCCAGGCGGCCTGCCAGGCGGTGGCCGAGCTCCCCAGCAAGGCGTACAACCCGCTCTTCATCTACGGCGGGGTCGGCCTGGGCAAAACTCACCTCCTCCACGCGGTGGGGCACCAGATCAGCCGGCGGTTCCCGCAGCTCACCATCTTGTACCTGTCCTCCGAGCGCTTCACCAACGACCTCATC
>JACQRS010000145.1 GCA_016206385.1 Candidatus Rokuibacteriota bacterium
ATCCAGTACGCGGTCGAGGAGGCCGTCGCCTCCGGGCTCACCGAGATCATCATCGTCACCGGTCGCGGCAAGCGCGCCATCGAGGATCACTTCGACTCGGCCTTCGAGCTGGAGTACTACCTCCAGGACCGGGGCAAAGTGGAGGAGCTGGCGCAGATCAAGACCATCTCCGAGTTGGCCTCGGTCTCCTACGTGCGCCAGCGAGAGCCCCTGGGGCTCGGCCACGCCATCCTCTGCGCGCGCCCCCTGGTGGGCGAGGAGCCCTGCGCCGTCTTCCTGGGCGACGACATCATCCTGGCCGACACACCGTGCATGCGTCAGCTCCTGGACGTCTTCGAGCGCTCCGGCGGCCCGGTGGTGGCTGTGGAGCGCGTCCCGCGCGATCAGATCAGCCGCTACGGGGTAATCCGACCGAAGCCGCTCGGCGGCAACGTCTTCGAGGTTCTCGACCTCGTGGAGAAACCGCCGGCCCAAGAGGCGCCGTCAGACCTCGCCATCATCGGCCGCTACCTGCTCACGCCGGATCTGTTCCCGATTCTGGCCGAGACCCCACCGGATGCCCGCGGGGAGATCCAGGTCACCGACGGGCTCCGCACCTTGTGCCGGCGGCGCCCGCTCTACGCCGTCAAGTTCGAGGGGAAGCGCTACGACACCGGCGACAAGCTCGGCTTTCTGAAGGCCACGGTGGAGTTCGCCCTGGCGCGTCCGGATCTGGCCGACGCGTTCCGCGCGTACCTGAAAAGCCTGAAACTGTAGCGCCCGCCGCGCGAGGGCGAGCACTCAGTAAGTCCTCGCGGTTCCTTGACTTTCTGGCGGTCATCTGGGAGAATCGGGCTCACTCCTGAGCCCGACACGGAGGATGGGGCCCGTGCCCAGAGAGCCTGCCAAGCGCCTCTTCCACCTCGCCACCGAATCCGAGATCAAGGCGGGCGAGGTCCACGACGTCTATTTCAGCCGAACCGTCCAGATTCTCCGGCAGCGGGGTGATAGAAAGCGGGCCAAGGCCGAGGTCCGGCTGAAAAGCCTCCCTGAGGACTGGCGGTGGGGGATTCTCGCCGGGATCGAGGAAGCCGCGGCGCTCCTTCAAGGGCTCCCCGTTGACGTCTGGGCCATGGATGAGGGGACGGTCTTCGCCCCCTACGAGCCGGTCCTGACCATCCAAGGCACCTACGTGGAGTGGGCCCAGTACGAGACAGCCCTCCTCGGCCTCCTCTGCCAGGCCTCGGGCATCGCCACCAAGGCGGCGCGCTGCAAGAAGGCCGCGGGGGACCGCCAGGTGATCTCCTTCGGGGCGCGACGGATGCACCCGGCCATGGCTCCCATGATCGAGCGGAACGCCTTCGTGGGGGGCTGCGACGGCGTGGCCGTGACCAAATCGGCCGAGCTGATCGAAGCCGATCCCATGGGAACCATCCCCCACTCCCTCGTGCTGATCGTGGGGGACACCGTGGAGGCCCTCAAGGCGTTCCACGAGGTGATCGACCCGAAGGTGCGTCGCGTGGCCCTCATCGACACCCTCCAGGACGAGAAGTTCGAGGCGATCCGGGTCGCCGAAGCGTTGGGCAAGGACCTCTACGCCGTTCGCCTCGATACGCCCTCGTCCCGGCGGGGCGACTTCTACCGGATCCTGGAGGAGGTCCGGTGGGAGCTGGACTACCGCGGCTTCGACCACGTCAAGCTCATCGCCTCCGGCGGGATCGACGAGTACGAGATCCTGAAGCTCAACCCGCTGGTCGACGCCTACGGCGTCGGCACCTCCATCGCCAACGCGCCGGTGCTGAACTTCGCGCTGGACATCATGGAGATCGACGGCAAGCCGATGGCCAAGCGGGGGAAGCGCTCGGGATCCAAGCAGGTGTACCGCTGCCGCGCCTGCGGGCGGAGCGTCGTGGTGCCGGTCCACAAGCCGCTCGAGCGCTGTGCCTGCGGCGGCTCCGTGGAGGGGCTCCTCAAGCCCCTCATCGTCGGGGGGAAGCTGGCGCGCGACGTGCCCCCGCCCCGCACCATCCGCGAGTACGTTCTGGAGCAGCTCCGTCACGTGGAGCTCCCGCCCTCGCGCCCCGGGGCCAGCCGCGGCGACTACTGAGCCATGTCATGGGAATCCTCGAGGAGATCGTCCAGGAGAAGCGGAGAGAGCTTGCCGGCCGCAAGGCGGAGCTCCCGCTGTGGGAGCTCCAGCGACGCTGCAACTCCTTCGTCGCTCCCCGCGACTTCGAGGGCGCGCTCCGCCCCCGGCCCGGCCGCCGCGTCGCGCTGATCGCCGAGCTGAAGAAAGCCTCCCCGTCGCGCGGAATCCTCGCCGAACACTTCGACCCCGTCGCTCTGGCCCGAACCTGCGCGGCCAGCGGCGCCGCGGCCTTCTCGGTGCTGACCGACGAGAAGTTCTTCCAGGGGCGCCTCGACACGCTCGGTGAGGTTCGGGGCGTCGTCGACCTCCCGTTGCTCAGAAAGGACTTCATTCTCGACGAGTACCAGCTCTGGGAGTCCCGCGCATTTGGGGCCGACGCCGTGCTGCTGATCGGGGCGGCGCTGGATCCCTCGCGCCTCGGGGATCTCCTCCACGCCGCCAAGGGGCTCGGGCTCGCGACCCTCGTTGAAGTCCACACCCGAGAGGAGCTTGACCTCGCCCTCTCCCTCGGAGCGCCGGTCATCGGGATCAACAACCGGAACCTCCAGACCTTCGAGACCCGCCTGGAGACATCCCTGGCGCTGCTTCCGCCGATCCCGCCGGGACCGGTGGTCGTCAGCGAGAGCGGGTTCTTCACCCGGGCCGATGTGGAGCGCGTGGTCGCCGCGGGCGCCCACGCGGTCCTCGTGGGCGAGGCGCTGGTGCGCGCTCCCGACATCGCCGCCAAAATCCGCGAACTCGCCCTGCTGGAGACGGAGGGCTGATCGGGATGTCCCGTTCGCTCAGGCCTCCTCGCCTCGACGGGCCTCGCTCGCTCGGACGCCTCCGCTGGCCCCCCCATCCCCCCGAGGCGGGGGGTAGTCCTCGCCGCCCAACTCCTGTTGGGCGGCTCGGAGCGCTGCGGCGTCCTGCGCTTCGCAGCCCGCTACGGCTCGTCGGATTCGCTCTGCGGGACATCTCCTCTCAGCCCTCCTCGCGCCATCATGGTTAAAGTCAAGATCTGCGGCATCACGAACCTGGAGGATGCGCTCCTGGCGGTGGAGGCGGGCGCCGACGCCCTCGGCTTCATCTTCGTGGAGAACACCCCACGGTTCATCACGCCTGAGCAGGCGGCGCCCATCATCCGCCGGCTGCCGCCCTTTATCACCCCGGTGGGTGTGTTCTGGGACCACCTGGCCGGCCACGTCAAGACCGTGGCCGAGGCGTGCCGGCTCCGGGCGCTGCAGTTGCACGGCGACGAGTCGCCCGAGGAGGTGGCCCAGCACGCGCTACCCGTCATCAAGACGGTTAAGCTGCCGCCGGCCTCGACGATCGACGGCCTGCCGGAGTACCGCGTGCGCGAGCTGACCGAGGTGCTGCGCTACCGGGCGGTGGCGGCCGCGATCCTGCTCGACAGCGCGGCGCGCTGGAGCGAGGGCGAGACGCGGGAGCCGATCGAGTGGCGCCTGGCGCGGAGGCTCGAGCTGAGCCGCGCCCGGCTGATCCTCTCCGGTGGCCTCCACCCCGACAACGTCGCCCGGGCGGTGGAGGTCGCGCGGCCCTACGCGGTCGACGTCAACTCGGGCGTCGAGGCGTCGCCCGGCCGCAAGGATCCCGAGAAGGTCCGCCGGTTCATTGCCGAGGCCAAGAAGGCGGGATGATGGCCGCCCAGAAGCGTGCGCTGCGCTTGCCGGACAAGCACGGCCACTTCGGCCGCTTCGGCGGCCGCTTCGTCCCCGAGACCTTGATGACCCCGCTGATCGAGCTGGAACGGGCTTACCACGAGGCTGAGGGGGACCTGCGCTTCCAGTCCCGGCTCAAAGCCCTCCTGGCCGATTACGCGGGTCGGCCCACCCCGCTCTACCTCGCCCGCCGGCTCTCGGCCGAGTGTCGCGGCGCGAAGATTTACCTCAAGCGCGAGGACCTCTGCCACACCGGCGCCCACAAGATCAACAACGTGCTGGGCCAGGGGCTTCTGGCCGAGCGGATGGGGAAGCGACGCATCATCGCCGAGACCGGCGCCGGCCAGCACGGGGTCGCTACCGCCACGGTGGCCGCGCTCCTGGGGTGCGAGTGCGAGGTCTATATGGGCCGCGAGGACATGGAGCGTCAGTCGCTCAATGTGTTCCGGATGGGGCTCTTGGGCGCCAAGGTCACCCCGGTGGACTCGGGGAGCCGGACACTCAAAGACGCCATGAACGAGGCCATGCGAGATTGGGTCACCAACGTCCGCCACACCTACTACCTGATCGGCTCCACTGCGGGGCCGCACCCCTATCCGATGATGGTCCGCGATTTCCAGGCCGTCATCGGCCGGGAGGTCAAGCGGCAGGTGCGGGTGGTTGAGGGGCGGCTCCCGGAAGCGCTGGTGGCATGCGTGGGCGGCGGCTCCAACTCCCTCGGGCTCTTTTACCCGTTCATCCCGGACGAGACGGTTCGCATTATCGGGGTCGAGGCCGGTGGCCACGGCTTGGCCAGCGGTCAACACGGAGCCTCTCTGACTGCCGGCTCAGTCGGCGTGCTCCACGGGGCTATGAGCTACGTGCTCCAGGACGACGATGGCCAGATCGCCACAGCCCACTCCATCTCGGCGGGACTGGACTACCCCGGCGTGGGGCCCGAGCACAGCTACTACAAAGAGGCGGGGCGCTTCGAGTACGCCACGGTGACCGATGCCGAGGCGCTGGAGGGCTTCCAGGCTCTGGCGCGGCTCGAGGGGACCATGCCCGCCCTGGAATCCGCCCACGCCATCGCGTGCGTGATGAAGCTAGCCCCCACGCTCGGCGCGGACAGCGTCATCGTCGTCGGGCTGTCAGGGCGCGGCGACAAGGACGTCCAGGTGGTGGGCAAGGCCCTGGAGTCTCGATGAGCCGGATCAGCCAGGCCTTCACAGCCCTCCGAAAGCGGGGCGAGCGCGCCCTCGTCCCGTACTTCACGGCAGGCGATCCGTCGCTGCGGGTGACCAGGCAGCTCCTGAGCGAAGCCGCACGCCAGGGCGCAGACCTGATCGAGCTCGGAATGCCATTCTCAGACCCGCTGGCGGATGGGCCCGTAATCCAGCGCGCATCCCAGCGGGCCCTGGCCTCCGGAGTGACCCTGGCGCGGCTCCTGGAGCTGGTCCGGGAGGCGCGGGGAGAGCTTTCGATCCCGCTGGTGCTCCTGACCTACTACAACCCGGTGCTGGCCTTCGGCCTCAAGGCCTTCGCCCAGGCCGCGATCGAAGCGGGCGTGGATGGCGTGATTGTGGCCGACCTCCCCCCCGAGGAGGCCGGGCCGCTCTCCGTCGAGGCGCGAGCCGCCGGCCTGGACCTCATCCACCTGGTGGCCCCGACCTCGCCACCCGAGCGGATGCGGATGATCGCCAGACGGAGCCGCGGCTTTGTCTACGCCGTTTCGCTGACGGGCGTCACCGGGGCGCGCGCCGAGCTTCCCCCCGACCTGGCTCAGTACCTGAGGGACCTTCGCGCCGTCACCACCAAGCCGATCTGCGTGGGCTTCGGGCTCTCGACCCCCGAGCAGGCCGCCGCGGTGGCCCGCTATGCTGACGGGGTGATCGTGGGCTCGGCGATCGTGCGCCTCGTGGAGGCGCATCAGGGAAGCGAGCAGCTCGTGGCCGAGGTCGGTCGCTTCATCGCTTCCTTGAAGGCCCCGCTGCGGAGCTCGCGATGACAGCTATGCGCCGGGGATGCCGTCCCGAGCAACTCCGACG
>JACQRS010000008.1 GCA_016206385.1 Candidatus Rokuibacteriota bacterium
CATCACGGGGAGGTCACAGTCGTGGACCAGCATGGCGAACGACTTGGCGTAGAGGTGGTCTCCCACCAGGATGGAGGCGTCGTCACCCCACCGGGCATTGGCGGAGGGCTGCCCGCGCCGGAGCGGCGCCTGATCCACCACGTCGTCGTGGACGAGCGTCGCGGTGTGGAGAAGCTCGACCACCGCGCCGAGCTTCACACCGCGCGGGCCGCGGTAGCCTGACATCCGCGCCGCCAGCAGGAGGAGGATCGGGCGCAGCCGCTTGCCGCCCGCGCCGGCGATGTAGCCGCCCATCTCCCGGATCAAGCCGACCGAGGAGTCCAGCTGGCGGGCGATCTCTCCCTCGATGGCGGAAAGCTCGTCCCCCACCAGGCGCCCGATCCGCTCCTTGAGCACGGTTTCGAGGGTGGCGGTTGATCGCATGCTAGCGCGGCGTCACGATGCGTGCCTCGCGAGGAATGTCCGCGAAGACCCGCCTCGATCCGTCCAGATTGGTACCCCGGCGCCCGCCGAGATCACTGGCGCGGGACGACCCGATCCTTCACCTTCACCTGGGTGCCGGGACTGGCGGACTGGATCTCGGCCACAGAAAACCGATCCCGCACCTCAACGACTTTGGCGGTGGCCACTTCCTCGTCGAGCTCGCCCAGGAGCTCGCCGGTCACGGGATGGATGATGGGGATCTTGTCGCGACGGAGGCTCACCAGGCTACCGGGCCTCAACCCGTCCTGGGCGGTCAGGTCGATCACGACGCGACTGGTGTCCACAAAGACCACGTATCCGCGGGTGGGCGCGGACACCGCCCTGGCCTCGCCACGACGGTCGGTCGTGCTCGACGCGGGCTGCGCAGGCTCATTGCTGGCGTACGCCACCCCCTGCAGCGGGCTGATCTTCCCGCGCCCCGGTGGGCTGCCGTACTTGGCCACGACCTCCGGCGGCGCCAGGAGCGCGTGTTTGCCGCGGATCATCCGCGCGAAGGTCCACGGGATCTTGTTCTCCTCCGTCCAGATGTATTCGGGCTCGCTCGGGACATCCCCGAAGCGCGGGTTCTTGATCAGGACCCAGCGTGCCTCTGCACCGCGCAGGGAGATACTGGGCGTGGACTCCGCCGGGTACCCGGCGAGCTCCCGGACGCTCACGCATCCGGTCACGAGGAGGACTGTCGCGAAGGCTGTGCCCGCAAGGATCGCCGCTGCTGCGCCCGCCATGCCGTCCCTAACCATAGCAGAGATGCGTGGGTGAAATCCACCGCGGGGAGCTAGTCCGCCGCGGGCGGTTCCCACGGAAACCGCTGCTCCTCGGCCGGCCCGGCCCGGGCCAGCGGCCGACGTTGGGAAAAAAGCGCGCTGCCCGTGATCGCCGAGATCCAGGTCACGTCCAAGTGCGTCGCGCCTGCGCGTGTCAGGAGCACCGGGACCAGCCAGCCCGCGACCTCCAGCTTGCGCCCCACCGGAGCGACCTTCTCCGGGCTCGCCAGCAGGGCTTCAACCCGCACACCTTCGGCCGCGAGGAGGTCCGTCACCCGTTGAGGGTCTGTGACGAGAAAGCGCCCGGAGCGTTCCAGCGCCACGGCGATCATGTATGGCACCCGCCTGAGGTCGGCCCTGGACTGGGTGAGGTCCAGCACCGGCATCACGGCCGCCCGGATTCGCCCGCGCGTGATCCGAACGCCATCCTCGGGACGGGCCTTTGGCCCGCTGTCCAGCGGAACGTAGTGGGCCTCCGAGTAAGCGGGGAAGACGCGGCGCACCTGCGCGTGCCCCAGGTGCTGCTCGTAGCGTCCGAGGGGCTGCTGGGTGAGCGGATGGCGGAACACCTCACCTTTCCGAAACACGGTGAACTCCTGCCCCTCCCGGACTCCGTCCTTTTCGGAAACGTCCATGTAGAGCCGATCGCCCTCCACGGCCACCACCAGACCTTCCAGGGCGGGAAACACCTTGAGGAACTCATCCATCATGAGAGCGAACGTGGCCCCGACCTGGTCGGCGAGTCCCGCGGCCGCGGCCGTCGGAAGGATCAGCGATGTTGCGAGCGCGAGCGCGAGCCGACGCGTCGGGGGAGCTCCTAGAACACCACCGAGGGTTGATGAGTGCCAAACACCCGGCGAAGTGCGTCGCAGATCTCGCCCAGCGTGACCGATGCGTTGACCGCGTCCAGGATCAGCGGAGGAAGGTTCTCGCGCCCCCGGGCCGCCGCTTCGATCCGATCCAGGCTCCGCGCCGCCCGAGCGGCGTCCCGCTCCCGGCGCACCCGGGCCAGCCGTTCGGCCAGGACCTCACCGACCTTCGGGTCCACCTGGAAGAGCCCCGAGGGTGCCGGCTCTTCAGTCACGAACTCGTTCACGCCGACCACGATCCGTGCCCTGGACTCCACCTCCTGCTGATAGCGATAGGCGGCCTCCTGGGTCTCCCCCTGCATGAAGGGGATCGCGTGCACGGCGCCACCCAGCCCGTCGATCTTTGCGATGTAGGTCTCCGCTTCCTCCTCGATGTCTTTGGTCAGCCGCTCCACGGCGTAGGAGCCGCCCAGCGGGTCCACGCTGTCCGCCACCCCGGACTCGTAGGCCAGGATCTGCTGGGTCCTGAGCGCGAGGCGCACGGCGCGCTCGGAGGGCAGCGCCAGCGCTTCGTCCATGGAGTTGGTGTGGAGCGACTGGCAGCCTCCCAGCACGGCAGCGAGGGCTTGCAGGGTCACCCGCACAATATTGTTCTCGGGCTGCTGGGCCGTGAGCATGCTGCCGGCGGTCTGCGCATGGAACCGGAGCATCATGGAGCGGGGATCGCGCGCGTGGAAGCGGTCCCGCATGAGGCGCGCCCACAGGCGCCGCGCGGCGCGGAACTTCGCCACCTCCTCGATCAGGTTGTTGTGGGCGTTGAAGA
>JACQRS010000153.1 GCA_016206385.1 Candidatus Rokuibacteriota bacterium
CCATCCTCTGGATCATCTGACCGAGCCGGCCGTGGCGGATCACTTCCGGCGGCTGGATGGGTATACGACCCTCGCTGCTCGCGAGACGGGCCGGCACCGCACTCACGTGGGCTGGGGCGACCTCACGCTCCGCCCAGCAGCGACCTTCTTCAAGACGTATGTCCTCAAACACGGGTTCCGCGACGGGATGCCTGGCTTCCTCGTCTGCGCATTCGCGGCCATGTACAGCTTTCTGAAGTACGCCAAGCTCTGGGAGGCGCAGCTCGGTCCCCCGGCGCTGGGCAAGTCATGAACGTCCTCTACCTGACCGATCCATTCCGGGACTACCTCGCGGACCAGATCTATTACGGACTGTGCAAGCTCCTGGGTTTTGAGAGGGTTATCGACTATCCGTATAAGCCTATCTACCATGACCCGGCTGTCCATGAGTGGTTCCTCCCGAAGGTGCCGGGGGTCCCCCGCCAGGAGGACGACATTCTGGACCTCCTCTGTTCCAGGCAGATCGACTTGCTCGTCTTGTCTTCCCCTCGGCGCGGAGGCACGACCGCCTTGGAGGCCCTGGCAGGCCGGGTGCCGCTCCCGCCCGCGGTGCTTATTGACGGCGAGGACGACTCTCGGATCCGGCGCACCTTGTGCCGCCGCTGGGGGTTTGGGCTGTATTTTAAGCGCGAGTTCGCTCTGGCCTGGCGGCGCCCAGCGGGATGGGCGCGCCTCCGGGAGTTTGGCCTGGATGGTGACCTCTTCCGGCGCACGCATCCCCTGCCGTTCTCCATCATCCTCGAGACCACCCTCCCGGAGACCCAAGGCCCGCGCGACATTGACGTATTCTTCGCTGCCCGGACCTCCCAGGGGCAACGCCGGAAGGCGGATGCGATCCTCCGTGGGATCCCGGGGCTCGGGTACGTCGGCGGCATTTTCGATAGCGACGCCCGGCGGTTCTTTCCGCTCGAGGATGGCGAATACTATCGGACTCTCCGGCGGGCCCGGATTGGCGTCTCTGTCCGGGGAGGCGGCTTCGACACCCTGCGATACTGGGAAGTGGCGGCATGTGGCGCCCTCCTCATCTCCGAGGAGCCCGACATCTTGATTCCGGATAACTTCGAGCACTGCCGGCACGCGGTCTTCTGCCGACGCGACCTCGGCGACCTCGAAGATCTGGTGCGGTACTATGCCAGCCACGGCCCGGAACGAGAGGCCATTGCGGTCGCGGGTCACGCGCATCTGCTCAAGTCCCACACGGTCGAGCGCCGCGCGGAGTACTTCCTGGCGGTCTGCCGCCGGACCCTGTGAGGCCCCGGTGCTGGCACCCGGAGCGATGCGGCGCGTGATCCTGGATCTCGGATGTGGATCGAACAAGCGAGTTGGGGCGATTGGACTCGATCACCGGCCCGAGAAGGGAGTTGATATCCTGTGTAACCTGGAGCACCCCCTTCCTCTGGGGGCTGACGTCGCCGATGAGGTCCACGCGCACCATGTGCTCGAGCACGTGCGGGATCTGGTGCAGTTCATGGAGGAGATCTATCGTGTCTGCCGGTCGGGCGCAGTGATCCATGTGTCGGGGCCGTATTACACATCCCGGGGAGCATTCCGGGACCCAACCCATGTGCGCTTTTTAACTGAGGATATGTTCCAGTACTTCGAGGTACCGACGGCCTACGGGATTCGGACGGACTTTCGTATCGAGCAAATCGAGTATGAGGTTCGACGCTCGTTCCGTTACCTCCCAAGCTTCCTGGTGAAATACTGCCGCCGGCACCTGTGGAATGTGGTTGACACCTTCTGGGTAACGCTGCGGGCCGTCAAGGGGGACGAGTCGAGGGGACCCGGGTCGCGTCGGCCGGTGGGCGTGCAGGGCTGAGGGCAAGGATGCGCATAGGAATCGAGGCGGATCCAATCGTGCGGCGTCGGGGTGGTGTGGGCTGGTACGTCACGCATCTCGTGGCCGCGCTGGGCGCATTGGATGGGGAGAACAACTACCGGCTGTACTCGGACCGGCCGCTGGAGACGGCGGCCCTGGGGCTGCCCGCGGCGCGGTGGACGTCGGTCGTGGCCGGACGTTGGAGCGTCCGTCGGACGGTGTGTCGCGACCGGGTGGACGTCTTCCACGGGACGAACTTTCGCCTGCGGGCATGCGGCCGTCTCGGAAGCGTGGTCACGATCCACGACCTGTCGGCAGAGCGGCTGTCGCGCCTGGCGGGACGGCGGCTCGGCCAGCGGCTGGCCTCGGCGAAGACACAGCGGACCGCGCGGCGGGCTGACCGGGTGATCGTGCACTCGCGGAGTGGCGCGGCCGACGTGGGGGCCTGCTTCGGCGTCGCGCCAGAGCGGATCGCGGTGGTGCCGCTCGGGGTCGGCCCGGAGTTCTTCCCCGAGCCGCCCCCGGTGCAGGAGGCGGTTCGGGCCCGGCTGGCGCCCGGGCGGGAGGGGTTCGTCCTCTTTTGCGGGAGCCTGGAGCCGCGGAAGGACGTGGCGACCCTGCTCCGGGCCTTCGCCCGGCTGCCCGACGCCCGAGAGCGCTACCGCCTGGTCCTGGCGGGCGGGGACGGCCGGGCCTCGGAAGAGATCGGCGAGCTGATCTCGCGGCTGGGCCTGGGCGAGGCCGTCGGCCGGGAGGGGTACCTGGGGGTGCCCGAGATGCGTGCCCTCTACGCAGCCGCGGCCCTCTTTGTCCTACCGTCGCTCTACGAGGGGTTCGGGTTGCCGATCCTCGAGGCGATGGCGTGCGGCACGCCGGTGATCGCGGCGTACACGTCATCCTTGCCGGAGGTCGTGGGAGACGCTGGGCTCCTGGTACCGCCCGGCGATCCCGAGGCCCTCGCCGGGGCGATGGCGCGGGTGCTGGATGACGCGGACCTGGCGGCCGACCTGAGGCAGCGGGGCTTTCGTCGAGCGAAGGGCTTCACCTGGGAGGCGACAGCCGCGAAGACCCTGGCGGTCTACCGCGCGGTGGAGGCTGAAGGGCGGGGGGGATGACGCTGGAGGCCATCCACCGGATCCTGGTCGTCAAGCTGCGGTACATCGGGGATGTCTTGCTCTCTACCCCGGTCTTTCGCGGGCTGCGCGAGGCCTTCCCGCGCGCGAGGCTCACGGCCCTGGTGAATGCGGGGACGGAGGAGGTCCTGCTGCATCACCCGGACGTGGACGAAGTGCTTCTTGTCCATCGGGGTGAGGCCGAGACGGGATCCTGGGGCCGATCCTGGGCCGATCAGCTTCGCCTGTTGCGCCGATTGCGGGAGCGACGGTTTGACCTCGCGCTCGATTTGACGGACGGGGACCGGGCGGCGTTCCTGACCTGGGCAAGCGGTGCGCGGCTCCGGGTCGGGTTCAACCGGGAAGGGCGGCTGCGGGGGCGCGCGTATCACCAGGTTGTTCCCCTCACGCCGGGACGGCGCCACGCGGTCGAAGCGGACCTGGAGGCGCTGCGGATCCTCGGGCTGCAGGCTCGTCCGGTTGCCCCGAGCCTGGGCCTGCCCCCGGAGGCGGACGCGGCGGCGGAGGGCCTGCTGGCGCACAAGCGGGTGAGCCGGGACCGGGACCTGGTCCTCCTCCACCCCGGGGCCCGCTGGTGGTTCAAGGCCTGGCCGGTGGAGCGGTTCGCCGCCCTGGC
>JACQRS010000155.1 GCA_016206385.1 Candidatus Rokuibacteriota bacterium
CACCGCTCGATCTCCGGAACCTCGACGCCGGTCTCGACCCCCAGCCGCTGGCGGAATTCCTTCGGGAGGTTGCTCATCGCGTCGAGGTCCAGCGTGCCTGTCCTGAAGAGCCAGCCGGCGAGCTGGTGGCCCCGATAGCGAGGCTGGCCAAGTCGCTCGGCCAGTTGTTCCAGCTCGGAAGGTAAGAGTTCGAGGAGGTTGGGGCGCGACATCGTCACCTAGAATACTGGAGCGTCAAAACCAGTGTCAAACCGCCGCGTTGTCCACAGCTTCTGTGGGCCGCCGGTGGATAACCCGGTGGGCGAGGGAAACGAGAAATCGACAAATCAACAACTCAGAGCGTATCGCTTATTTCTGCGGCAGCGGGCCGACGAGAAGCAGGTAGAGATCCAGGAGGTTTGTGTTGGTGGGTCCGGTGATCACCAGATCACCCAGGGCGGAGAAGAAGCCGAAGGAGTCGTTCTCGGCGAGGCCGGCGGACGCGTCCAGTCCCCTTCGAGCCGCCCGGCTCACGGTCTCGCCATCGGCGGTCGCACCCGCCGCGTCAGTGGGGCCGTCGCTCCCATCGGTGCCTGCCGCCAGAACGAAGACATCAGGCATTCCGTGAAGGCCCAGCGCTCCCGCCAGGCAGAACTCCTGGCATCGCCCTCCCTTCCCCCTTCCCCGGACGGTCACCGTGGTTTCGCCGCCCGCGATCACGCAGGCGGGTGGCGAGACAGGCTTCCCGTTCATCCGAATCCCGCGGGCAAGGTCGGCGAACTGCCGGGCCACCTCCTGCGCCTCCCCCTGGAGCGCACGGGTCCGGAGGTGGGTGTTGAACCCCAGCTGTCGTGCCCTGGTCTCGGCGGCCTCCACCACCATCCGGTTGTTCCCGATGATGTGATTGGTGACCCGGTCGAACAGGGGATCCCGCGGCTTGGGGGTTTCCGAAATCTCGCCCCGGGCACCCTGCTCCAGGCGCCGGACCACGCTGGTCGGGATGCGATCCCGTAGACCAAAGCGCTCGACCACGGCCAGAGCGTCGGCAAAGGTGGTTTCGTCGGGCGCCGTGGGGCCCGAGGCGACGACATCCGGGGCGTCGCCGATCACGTCGGAGAGGATCAGCGAAACCACAGGCGCCGGCGCCGCCGCCTTGGCGAGCTGCCCTCCCTTGAACTGGGAGCAGTGCTTGCGTACCACGTTCAGCTCGCTCACCGTGGCGCCTGCCGCGAGAAACTGCTCGGTGAGCGCCCGCTTCTCGGCGAGGGTGATCGGCGGAACCGGCGCCGGGGTGAGCGCCGAGCCGCCTCCGGAGATCAGCACCACCACCAGGTCGTCGGCGCGGGCGTTCCGGGCCAGGGCCAGCAACTCACGGGCCGCCCGCGCCCCCCGCTCATCCGGGATGGGATGAGCGGCCTCCAGAAGCCGAACCCTCTTGGTCGGCGCTCTATAGCCGTCCTTGACGACCACCAGGCCTTCGGCGATCCGGTCGCCCAGCATTTCCTCCAGGGACTGGGCCATGGCCCCCGATGCCTTCCCCGCTCCCAGGACCAGGAGGCGTCGAATCCCGGCGAGATCAAAGGCGGCAGACCCGGCGGCGAGCCGGGAGCCATCCAGGCAGACGGCACGCTGGAGGAGCGATCGGACGTGGCCGGATTCCAGCGCGGCCTGAAAGATGGCGAGGGCGGCGTCGCGGAGGGTCACTTCGCTCGGAGGGGGGCTACGCCCCCCTTCCGAACCTCCCCCCGCAAGGTTGCGCGGGCAAAGCCCGCGCTCGAACGAGCGGCCCGCGTATGCCGGAGGCGTGTCACGCCTGCCGGAGCTGCTGGAGGCGCTGGCCCGCCTCCTTGAGCATCTCGTCCGTTTTGGGGAAGCAGAAGCGGATCTAGGTTCGGCCGAGCTCGGGATGGGCGTAGAACGAGGAGCCGGGCACCGTGGCCACCCCGATCTTTTTGACCAGGTACATGGCGAAGGCGGTGTCGTCGGTGCAGTTGAAGCGCTCCAGCAGGTGGGCCGCCTCGGTCAGGATGTAATAGGCGCCCTTCGGGTGGTAGGCGATGAAGCCCGCCGACTCCACCAACCCCAGCAGCAGGTCGCGCTTGGCCTGGTACATCTCCCTGAGCCAGACGTAGTAGGAGTCGGGGAGCGTGAGCGCCGTTACCGCAGCTTCTTGCAGCGGGTGAGGGGCGCCAACCGTGACGAAGTCGTGGGCGCGACGGATGCCCAGCGTGATCTCCGGGGCTGCGACGGCATAACCGATCCGCCAGCCCGTCACCGAATAGGACTTGGAGATCCCCGAGATCGTCACGGTGCGCTCGGCCATCCCGGGAAGGGTGGCGATCGGGGTATGCCCTTCCCCGTCGAAGACGATGTGCTCGTAGATCTCGTCGGTGATCGCCAGGAGGTCATGGCTCAGGCAGAGGTCGGCGATGACCCGAAGCTCCCGCCGATTGAACACCTTGCCGGTGGGGTTGTTGGGGCTGTTGAAGACGATAGCTCGGGTCCGCGGCGTCACCGCGGCCCGTAGGCGGTCGGGGTCGAAGCCGAAGTCCGGAGGGTCCAGGGGCACGAACACCGGCTCGGCGCCGGAGATGATGCAGCCGGGGCCGTAGTTCTCATAGAAGGGCTCGAAGATGATGACCTGATCGCCGGGGTTCAGCACGGCGAGGAGGGTCGACATCATGGTCTCCGTGGAGCCACAGCACACGGTCACGTTCTGCTCCGGGTCCGCGTCCATCCCGTAGAACTTCCCGTACTTGGCCGCGACGGCCTCCCGAAGCCGTGGGGCACCCCACGTGATCGCGTACTGGTGAAAGTCACCGTCGAGCGCCTTGTGGGCCGCTTGGATCAGCTCGCGGGGCGGCGGGAAGTTGGGCATGCCCTGGGCCAGGTTCACCCCGCCGTAGAGGTTGTTGACGCGGGTCATCTCCCGGATCACCGACTCCGTGAAGCCCTGCACACGCCGGGAGATCATGGTCTCAGCTCTCGCTCTGTGGATCCAGTCGCGGTGCGGGTGGCGCGGTGCACGGGGCGCCCCAGCCGCCCGCAGCGGGTGGGCTGGGTGGGTAAGAGCGAGGACGGCTGGCGCTGGGCACCGCGACAGGACCCGCGGCGCGGCGCGCCGTCACGGCTACACGATCACGTCCCGCTCGATCGGGTCCACCTTGACCCCCTTCTCCTTGAGCCAGGCGATCCCACGCTCGAGATTCTCTTCCTTTCCTTCCAGCTCCAGGGCCACCCAGCCGTAGTCAGCCTTGACGTCCGCCCGCCGGATGTTGGTGACGATGTCGAAGTCCTTGCCCAGAAGGTAGATGATCGGCTCCTGGATCCGCTCGGGGGGGAAGGTCAGTCGAACTCGCATTCGGCCCATGCCCGACACCACCTCAGCAGCCGCCGGCAATGGCCGGGACGATGGACACCTCGTCGCCGTCCTTCAGGGCCGTGCCCGTGCCCTGGAGGAAGCGGATGTCCTCCTGGTTGACGTAGATGTTGATGAAGCGCCGGAGCTCCCCCTGCTCATCTACCAGCCGCTCCCGGAGACCCGGGAACTGCCGCTCCAAGTCGCCGATCAGCTCGCCGACGTTCGAACCCTTGGCGTACGCTTCCCCCGCGCCCTTGGTCACCGCCCGAAGCGGGGTGGGGATTCGCACTAGAACCGGCATCGTGGGGTCCTCCTAGGACGTCTTGGATTTCAGCTCCGCCAGCGCCCGGTCGAAGGCCGAGAGGGCTGGCCGGATCGTGACGTGAGTCTCGAGGCGCTCGTAGAGCACGTCCGGCGTCTTGAGCCCGTTGCCGGTGATGCAGATGACCACCGACTCATGCCTGGGGATCACGCCAGCGTCGAGGAGCTTCTTGGTGGCCGCGACGGTCACGCCGCCCGCGGTCTCGGTGAAGATCCCTTCGGTGCGCGCCAGGAGCAGCATGCCCTCGATGATCTCCGCGTCGGTCGTGTGCTCGCCGGAGCCGCCGGACTCCTTGACCGCCCGGTAGGCGTAGTAGCCATCAGCGGGATTCCCGATTGCCAGTGACTTGGCGATGGTGCTGGGACGGACCGGCCTCAGCACATCGCTGTCGGTCTTGATCATCGTGACGATGGGACCGCAGCCGGCCGCCTGGGCCGCGTGCATCTTCGTGGCGGCCCGGTCCACCAGCCCGAGAACCTCGCACTCCTTGATGGCCTTCCAGATCTTGGTGATGAGCGAGCCGCCCGCGCAGGGGACCACGATGTGGGCAGGGGTCCGCCAGCCGAGCTGCTCGAGGATCTCGTAGCCGTAGGTCTTGGAGCCCTCCGCGTAATAGGGGCGGATGTTGATGTTGACGAAGGCCCACCGATATTTGTCGGCCACCTCGGAGCAGAGCCGGTTCACCTCGTCGTAGGTCCCCTCCACCGCGACGAGGGTGGGCTGGTAGACCAGGGTCCCGACCACCTTGCCTGGCTCCAGGTCTGCCGGAATGAAGATGTAGCTCCTGAGCCGACCCTCGGCGGCGTGGGCGGCCACGGAGTTCGCCAGGTTGCCCGTGGAGGCGCAGGCGACGGTATCGAAGCCGAACTCGCGTGCCTTGGTGACCGCCACGGACACCACCCGGTCCTTGAAGGACCACGTGGGGTGGCAGACGGAGTCGTTCTTGATGTACAGCTCCTTGACGCCGAGCTCGTGGGCCAGGTTCTCGGCGCGGATCAGGGGGGTGAAACCGACGTGGTGGCCGACGGCCACATCTCCGTCGATGGGGAGGAGATCCTTGTAGCGCCAAATACTCGGGGGACCTGCGGCGATGCTGTCGCGGGTGACACGCCCCTTCAGGGCGCCGTAGTCGTAATCCACCTCGAGGGGACCAAAACAGAACTCGCAGACGTGGGAGGGCGCCGAGGGATAGCCGCGCCCACACTCCCGGCACTTCAGGCCTCTCAACTTCTCCATGGGCCTCTCCATCGGTTGGGGATTTGAGCCCCGGTCCATATTCACGATCGCGGGCGCCCGTTGCTCGCGACCACCGACCCGTAGGGTCCCAAGGGGCGCGACGGAGCCTCTTCTGAAATTGCCACTACTTAACACGCACGCAAGCTAAAAGTCAAATGCTCTCATCCGGGCGGGGCGAGTTCGCGTGCGAGACGCCGGGGAAGCGAGTCGCGGTTGGCCGGCGTCACCTCGAGGAGCCGGACCGCGGGGTGCGCCTTGATCCGGTCGGCCCACGGGTGGGGGGCCGAGAGGATCGTGCCGAGGACGTCAACGCCGGCCTGGAGCGCCTCCTCGACCGCCGCGCGGAACGCAGGGGCCGCCAGCTCCATCTTCCCGATCTCGTCTATGACGACCAGGCATCCGGTGCGAACCGCCTCCCGGATCGCCGGGATCCCTACACGGTGCATCGCATTGAGACTCACGCGATACTTCCCGACGCGCGGCGGCCCGACGCGGTCCACCCGAGCCAGCGTGCTTCGCCGGCCATCAAGCGTCACCAGGGAAAAGCCCGCGCGCTTTCCCCGCTCGCGGATCTCCTCGGTGAAAAACCCTCCCGCGGGGATCTGGAGCAGCTCGAGGACGTTTCTGAGGCACGTGGTCTTGCCGACGCCGGGGCGGCCGGTGAGAAGGAACGCCTTTCCCATCTCATTCCGGGGTGATGGTGTGCTCACCGCGCATCGTGCCTGAGGCGTCGAAGATCCGGACGGTGAGGCGGTCCCGGTCGATGGTCAGCTGGCCGAAGTTGTCGGTATCTCCCAGGCCGAAGAGGGAGCGCGGCTTGAGCGTCACGTCCAGCGGCCGGGGTCGCCCGCGGGAGGCTGCGAGCGGGCCGGCAATGAACTCGTGGAAGGCGAAGTCAGGCCAGGGCTGGTGGCGGATCAGCTCGGCGTGGTGGACGTCGGCGGTGAGCCAGAGAAGATTCCTCACCGTGGCCATCCTGAACTCCCGGAGGAGGGCGTCGCGCTCCATGGCGAAGCCCGTGGCGGCCTCCTCGGCCAGGCCCCGAGCGTTGGCGCTCGACCAAGAGTCCCGACCGCTCCGCCCCGTCGGGATCGCGAGCGGCACGCTGGACACCACGACCTTCCAGAGCGCATCCGAGCTCGTCACCGCCTCCACCAGCCAGCGACGCTGGTCCTGACCCAGCATGGTCTTCCCCGGGCCGTCGGGCTGGCGGTTGTCGCTCCGGTACTGGCGGGTATCCAGGATGAACAGCTCGAGAAGCTTTCCCCAGCGGACCCGCCGGTAGAGCCGTCCCGGCTCCTCGGCTGGCGGCAGGACGGGCCAGTAGTCAATGAACGCCTGGCGCCCCACCGCCGTGAGCGGCTCAGTGGTCCCGGCGAAGTTGTTCCGCACCTCGTGGTCGTCCCAGATGGCGTACACCGACGCGGTCCGGAAGAAAGCCTGGACGTGAGGGTCGGCGCGGTTGTAGCGGTGCTTCTCGCGAAACTCCTCAAGGGTCGTGGCGATGAAGTCGTAGCCGGGAACCCGTTCGGGCCCTCCGCAGCGGTGGTCGGCGTAGACCGTATCGCCGACGAAGAGGAAAAAATCAGGTTTGACGGTCGCCATGGCCCGGAAGATCCCGTAGCCGTCCCGGATGTGCCGGCAGTGCGTTCCGCCGCCGAGGTCACCGCTCCAGAGAAAGCTCACCCGCCGGGGATCTGTCCCGCGCGGCGGCGTCAGGAAACTGCCCTCGACCTGTGCCCCTCCGTGGCGGAGCCGGTAGAGATACCGCGTGGCTGGACGCAGGTCGGCCAGGAGGAGTTTGCCGGTGAAATCGCGCTCCGAGGAGACCCGCGCTGAAGCGGTGAGCGTGACGCCTCCACCCTCCGGGCGGGCCTCAAGGGTGAGCGGCCCGGCCTCGAACCCTCTGGCCCACACGACTGCGCTTTGATCGGTCACCTCCCCCACGGTGACCAGCAGCGGGGAGGCGACCGCCGCGGGGCAAAAGACGACGAGCAGCAGCGCGAACAGCGCGGTGAGCCCAGTGAGGGAGCGAGTCAACTCAGCTCGGGTATGGCCGTGGAAGCTGGCAGAGCGTGGGCCGGTTGACAGTCTTACCGCTCCACCACGGCGCGGGCGGTCTCGAGCTGGAGCAGGTGCTCGGCGTCATGCTCGGCCACATAGCGCACGTACGCCTCGATGGTGAGCGTACCCCGGGTCGGCGTGGTCCCGGTCCGTCGCCAGTCCCGATCCTTCAAGCCCTCCAGGAACGCGAGGGTCTCCCCCCGGACCCGGCGGAAGGCAAGAAGGTCAGCGACAACATCCCGGGTCTCCGGGACCGCAGCGAAGCCGGTCCGGCTGGAGGCCGAGGAGGGAAAGACCGGCGCCTCCTCGAGGAGCATCCGCTTCAAGCGCGGGAAAATCACGTCCCGCTCACCGACGAGGAGGTGGTTCAGGATCTCGCCCATGGACCACTCCCCTTCCCGGGGCCGGCGCGCGAGCTGGCTCGGGGAGAGGCCCCGCGCCAGCTCGCTGACGCGGTCGGGGGTCCCGCTCAGGCTTTGCAGGAGCTCCCCGCGGGTCATGCCTCACACCAGCGGGTCGTAGCTGAAGTACTGGCCGGAGGTCTCGAGGGGGACGAGGTGGTGACGCAGTGTGCCCGGAAACATCCCGGCCAGGCGCTCGGGGGTCCAGCCCTCGGCGTGATGGATAGTCCGGATCGGCCGCATGTGGCAGAAGAGCATGATCTCCTTGCCCCGCACGCCGAAGACCTGCCCGCTCACGTCCTTGGCCTCTTCGGAGGCCAGGTACACCGCCATGGGCGCGACGTGGGCCGGGGAGAGCTTCTTGAGCTTCTCGACGCGCTGTCGCTGGGCGTCGGTCTCGGCGGGAATCGTGCCGATCATCCGGGTCCATGCGAACGGCGAAATACAGTTCGCCGTCACGTTGTAGCGGGCCATATCCAGCGCGACGACCCGCGTGAACCCCACGATGCCGAGCTTGGCCGCCGCGTAGTTGGCCTGGCCCACGTTGCCGACGAGCCCGGAGGTAGAGGTCATGTTGATCAAGCGCCCCCACTTCTTCTCGCGCATGTGCGGCACGGCGGCCCGCGTCACGGCGAACGTGCCCTTGAGGTGCGTGTTGATGACACCGTCCCACTCCTCCTCCGTCATGTTGAAGATCATGCGGTCCCGGAGGATGCCGGCATTGTTGACGACGATGTCGATGCCGCCGAACCGGTCGAGCGCGGTCTGGATGATGGACTGGCCACCCGCCATGGTCGACACCGACTCGTAGTTGGCCGCGGCCTGGC
>JACQRS010000156.1 GCA_016206385.1 Candidatus Rokuibacteriota bacterium
CTACCGGACGCTGGTGCGTGCGGCGCCGGCGCTCTATGTGGCCGGCCTCGGGCTGCTCGTCTTCGTCATGATTGCAGGGCGCACCGTGTCCGGCGCGCGGCGCTGGCTTCCGCTCGGGCCGGTCTCGCTTCAGCCCTCCGAGCTCTTCAAGCTGATCTTCATCCTCACCGTGGTCTGGGCGTTCACCTCCCGCTGGGCACAGCCGCGCTCCTGGGGCACGCTGGCGCTCCCCCTGGGACTCCTGGCGGTGCCGTTCCTCCTCATCGTGAAGCAGCCTGACCTGGGAAGCGCCGCGGTGCTTCTGCCCGTGGCCGTGGCGCTCCTGGTGGGAGCGGGAGCCAGGCTGAAGGCCATCGGCTGGCTCTCCCTCGCGGGGGTGGTGGGAGCGCCGCTGGCGTGGCTTGTCCTGAAGGACTACCAGCGCGAGCGGATCCTGGTCTATCTCGACCCGGTTCGTGATCCGCTGGGCACCGCCTACAACGTGATCCAGTCCAAGATCGCCATCGGGTCCGGTCAGCTCCTGGGCAAAGGGATCGCCGGCGCCACTCAGAGCCGCCTGGCGTTCCTGCCGGAGCGTCACACGGACTTCATCTTCGCCGTGTTCGCCGAGACGTGGGGGTTCGTGGGGTGCCTCCTGTTGCTCCTCTGCTACGGTTGCCTCCTCCTCAGGGGGTTCGAGATCGCCGCCACCGCCCGCGATTCGCTGGGGCGCCTCCTCGCCCTGGGGGTGGTCGCGCTGCTGGCGACCCAGATGCTCATCAACACGGGGATGGTGACGGGGCTGGTGCCGGTGGTGGGGCTCCCGCTCCCCCTGATGAGCTACGGGGGATCCTCCATGGTGGTGACGTGGGCGGCCCTCGGGCTCCTGCTTTCGGTCCGAATGCGGCAGTTCGGCTGAGGTGTGAGCGCCGTGCCGATAACCGTCGCATCCCGGTGTCCTCCGACCACCCTTCGGGCGGTGCCCGCGCCGATCCTCAACGTACAACCGCGTACGCCTCCGGTCGGCGCCTCCCTGCGTCCTAGGGTTGCTCGGTTCTCGTCACGGCGGGAGCGGGATCCATTCAAAATGTGACGCCATGCGGAACAAAGCGTTCGGCTGAGGGGTGACGTGGCAAAGCGCATCGTGGTGAACGAGGGGGTCACCGAGACCCGGATCGCCATCCAGGAGGGCAGCCTCCTCACCGGGCTCTACGTGGAGCGCATGCGGCAGCGCTCCATCGTTGGGAACGTCTACAAAGGGGTCGTGACGAACGTGCTGCCGGGGATGCAGGCGGCGTTCGTTGACGTGGGGCTCACGAAGGACGCGTTTCTCTACGCCGGGGACTACACGGCCAACCTGGGTGACTACGAGCGCCTCATCCTCTCCGACAGCGAGGAGGAGGAGCTGGAGGTCGAGGAGGTGGAGCGGCGCGAGGCCTCGGTCCCCATCGAGGACCTGCTCCGGAAGGGGCAGGAGGTGCTGGTGCAGGTCTCCAAGGAGCCCCTCGGGACCAAGGGGGCGCGCGTCACGTCCTTCATCTCGCTCCCCGGGCGGTACCTGGTCTACATGCCCCAGGCCCATCACATCGGCGTCTCCCGGCGGATCCGGGACGACCGCGAGCGCGATCGGCTGCGCCAGATCGTGAGGGGGCTCCAACCGCCCGCCGGCGGCGTCATCGTGCGCACCGTGGCGGAGGGGAAGGGCGAGGATGAGTTCGCCTCCGACATCCAGTTTCTCGCCCGGCTCTGGGAGCAGATCCAGGGCCGCTACGCGCGCGCCTCGGCGCCGTCGGTCCTCCACGAGGAGATGGACCTGATCTTCCGGACCATCCGGGATCTCTTCTCCCCCGAGGTGGACGAGTTCCTGGTTGACACGCCTCAAGCCCACCAGAAGTCTTTGGAGTGTGCCGGCTCCCTGGTTCCGGATCTGGCCGGCCGCCTGAAGCTCTACGAGGGGCGCACCCCGATCTTCGAGGCGACCGGGATCGAGAAGGAGATCGAGAAGGCGCTCCGCCGTCGCGTCTGGCTCCGCTCCGGCGGCTATATCGTGATCGACCAGACCGTGGCCCTGGTCTCGATCGACGTGAACACGGGCAAGTACGTCGGCAAGCGGGACTTCGAGCAGACGGTGCTGAAGATCAACCTGGAGGCGGTCGGCGAGGTGGTGCGGCAGATCCGCCTCAGAGACCTCGGCGGGATCATCATCATCGACTTCATCGACATGGAGCCGGAGGAGCACCGGCAGCAGGTCTTCCGGGCGCTGAAGAAGGCGCTGGCCGAGGACAAGGCGCGCACCAACGTGTTGGAGATCTCCGAGCTGGGGCTGGTCGAGATGACGCGCAAGCGCGTCCGCCAGGACCTCCAGTCGCTCTTCTGCGCCCCCTGCCCCGCCTGCAAGGGAAGCGGCGTGGTGAAGTCGGACCTGGCCCTCGCCGCGGAGATTTTCCGGAAGGTCCGGGCCGCAGCGGCGGAGCTGGGCGGCCAGGAGATCCTGATCCGGGTCCACCCGGAGCTGGCCCAGCACCTGGAGGCCGAGGAGCGCGAGGCGCTGGAGCGGCTCGAGGCTTCGCTCGGGCGGAAGCTCTCGGTCCAGGCCGTTCTCTCGCTCCACCGCGACGAGTACGAGATCACGGTGAGAGGCGGCTAGCTCCCTCTCAAGGCTGGCCCCCGCCGCACCCGCGCGCCCGCGCGGGAACGCGCGTATAATCCCCCGGAGGGCCTGCCATGTCGGCTGACCTGCCCCTTCTCCCCACCGCTGTCGTCGGTAGCCACAGCCTGCCATCC
>JACQRS010000160.1 GCA_016206385.1 Candidatus Rokuibacteriota bacterium
CTCCCTCGTGACCAGTCCCGCCTCGAGGAGGTGTTCCCCGATGCGCTTCCGTGTGGTTAATGCCATGGGAGGCTACCTGGACTTCCGCCGAGGCCTAAGAGAGACCTTCCATCCCGCACGTCGCTTTAGGCCCAGAGAGAGGACACGACACCCATTTTCCCCCATGAAAATTCGACAAAATTGTCTCGCAGCGGACGGGGGACAGTCAAGGGAAAAGGGCGCTCTGACAACACTTTCCTTGACACTCCTCCGACCCAACAGTATGATGCCCTCGCCCGCAGGGGCCACTACATATGACGGTCCGTTACCTCCGCCCAATGCTCGTCGGGCTCCTCATTTTGACCGCGGGTGCCGCCGGGTTTGGAATCCACGTGCTGCTGCGGCGGGCCCCCTCCCCCACACCCATGCCAGTCTCCCGTTCCCCGGCTCTGGCTGAGGAACTCCAAGCGGCGTTCATCGGGGTCGCCTCCCAGGTCCGCCCGGCGGTGGTGAACATCGGCACCGTCCACGTCGCCAAGGGCCGGCGGCCGTTCGCCGAGAGCCCATTTGCCGAGGACCCGGTGTTTCGCGACTTCTTCGAACAATTCTTCGGCCCCCGGCAGGGCCCCCGGGGGGAGTTCCGCCTACCCAGCCTGGGCTCGGGAGTCATCCTCGACACGCGCGGCTACATCCTCACCAACTTCCACGTCGTCAAGGGCGCCGACGAGATCTTGGTCAAGCTCTCCTCCAAGCGGGAGTACCGCGGCCGCGTGGTGGGGATGGACTCCAAGACTGACCTGGCGGTCGTCAGGATTCAGCCTGACAGCGAACTCACCGTGGCCCGGCTGGGAGACTCGGACAAGCTGCGGGTCGGCGAGTGGGCCATTGCGATCGGCAACCCCTTCGGCCTGGACCAGACGGTGACGGTGGGCGTGATCAGCGCCACCGGGCGATCGGAGGTGGGGATCGCGACCTATGAGAACTTCATCCAGACCGACGCCTCCATCAACCCCGGCAACTCCGGCGGGCCGCTCGTGAACCTGCGGGGTGAGGTGGTCGGGATCAACACGGCCATCGTGGCCGCCGCCCAGGGGATCGGCTTCGCCATCCCCATCAACATGGTCAAGCGGGTCGTGAACCAGCTGGTGGACAAGGGGCGCGTTGTCCGCGGCTGGCTGGGCGTGGCGGTACAGCCCGTGACCGTCGAGCTGACTCAGGCGCTCGGGGCCCCCGGGGCGGCGGGCGCAGTGGTGGCCTCGGTCTATCCTGGCAGCCCGGCGGCGGAGGCGGGTCTCGAGAAAGGCGACCTGATCCTGGAGTTCGGAGGCGCCCCCGTGGCCGACTATCACCATCTCCAGCGGCTCGTCGCCGACAGCGAGGTCGGCAAGACAGTGAGGCTCGGCCTGCTCCGAAAGAAGCAGCGGATGGAGGTGCCGGTGAGGATTGCTGAGATGCCCGGAGACGAGTCCAGGAAAACTCGCTAAGCTCAGGCGACAAACGGCGGGATCGGCGGGATCTCCACCTGCTGGGTCTTGACATCCATGACGCCCGGTACCTCCCGGGCGACTTCCACGGCCTGGTCCAGGGCCGACGTCCCCTCCAGCGTCACCACGCCCTGCTGGGCCTCCACGGTGATCCGATACTTGCGCGTCTCCGGATGGGTGGCGAGCGCCACCTGAACCCTGGAGGCCAGCGCCCGATCCGCGACGACCTGGCTGCCGGCTGGCGTTGTGGCGAGCTCGGGGCGCCGGATCAACCCCGAGAGCAGCTCGACGGCGGCCTCGGTCGTGAGCTTTTCGGTGTTGATCACGAGGTCATAGAGCGCGGGATCGCTTAGGTCCACCTCGTACAGGTAGCGCATCCGGCCGGCCTTCTCCGTGTCGTCGCGGCGCACCATGTCGGTGATGATCCGGGGATTGGCGCCCTCGCCCATCTGCCCGGACATCTTCTTGACCAGCCGCTTGACGCGGAGGTCGAAGGGGGCCATCACGCGCACGCGGAGCACGTGGGGAATCCCGCGGAGGAGCCACTGGCCGCCGCGGCCCATCAGCGCCACGTTGTCGGTCTCGGCGAACTCGAACAGCGCGGTTTGAATCGCGGTGATGTAGCGGCGCGTCTCGGCGTCAAAGCGCTCGAGCAGGGAGGGCTTGGTCTCATCCAGGTGGGAGAGCTTCTCTTCCAGGAGCCCGTAGCGGCGGGCCGCTTCGGAAATCAGTTCCTGATCCACGCACCGGTAGCCCAGGCGCTGGGCCAGGGCGTTCGCGATCTCGGGCCCGCCGGCTCCCATTTCGTGGGAGATGGTGACGATGGCCATGGCGACCCTCCTTAACTCGCGCCGCGTCCCGCGCGGGGACGAGGTCAGGGCTGGCGGTACTTCTCCTTGAGGGCGGTGGGAGCGATAGCGATCCGCTTACCGCCGACGTCGTCCAGGATATACACCTCGTCGGTGAGCGAGCCGCTGGCGAACACCTCGAAGACCTCCAGGGCCTCTTCCAGCGACGTGCCGGGCGGCCGTTCCGCCATCATCCGCTCCACCGCCTCGCGCTTGAGCCTCATGCGGGCTCAGGCCCGCCTATGCGCCGAGCACGGCCTGAGCCTTGTCGGCGTTGGAGACCGTGAGGACGACGGTGGTGGTGCCCGCGCCGGCCGTGGTCGCGTAGGCGCACCTGATGTTGATCTTGGCCTGGGCCAGCTTTTCCGCCACGCGGGCCAGGGCGCCGGGGCGATCCTCCAGGGCCAGGGTCAGGGCCGGCTCCTCGCCGCAGCGCAGCTTCGCCGCCTTGAGGGCCTCCTTCGCCCGGGCGGGATCGCTGACCAGCATCCGGATTTTGCCCCGTCCGGTCGTCTCCGCCGCGCAGATGGCGGTGATGTTCACGCCGGCGTCGGCCAACGTCCGGCTGACCTTAGCCAGGACACCGGGCTTGGACTCCAGGGTCAGGGTGAGCTGGGTCGTCTTGGCCATGGCCGTCTCCTCCTCGGTTTACGGTCCGGTGGACCTCACCGCCGGCGCCGACCGGGTGGAAACCCTCTCCGGGGGCCCCCCGCCTCGGGGAGCCGCCCGGGGCGACCCGGCGGCGGGGCAGTCCGACGAAACTCGGTGGGATCGTGGTCTACCTTCGCACCGACCGGGAGCCCGCACTCGGCACAGAGGTAATCGTACTTGGTCCCGGTGGGAAGCACCAGGAGCAGTTTTTTCCTGATCGGCACCGCCTTCCGGCAGCGCGGGCAGAAGAGGCTCGTGGCCTCGAACTCTTCGTACCCTTCCCCCATCGGACTTCCGCGGTCTGGAGCCGGCGGTGGGACTCGAACCCACGACCTGCTGATTACGAAGCCGTTTCGCGCGCTTTCCCGCCGTCCGGCTCCGTCTTACAC
>JACQRS010000154.1 GCA_016206385.1 Candidatus Rokuibacteriota bacterium
CGAAAGATTCGCGCGGTGGCGCAGCGGCTGGCGGCAGCGCCGGAAGTGTACTTTGTCGGGATCACGACGGGCGGCTATGACGTGCTCGCCGCAGCGGTGTTCCGATCCAACGACGAGCTGCTGGATTTCATCACGCGCCGGCTCTCCGGCATCCCGGGCATCGTCCGGACCTCGACGTCGAGCGTGCTCCACGTCGTGAAGCGGACCATGACATTCCTGCTGCCCGAGCCCGCCGCTTCACGCGGGCGGCTCCGAAGGGGTCGAGTCCGCAGGGAGACCCGTCGCGCAGGATCGCAAACCCCCACCGCGGGGTTGCGACGGCCCCGCTGACTCCGCGCCGGGACTCGCAAGCATCGGCTCCGTGCTACTTGTGCGCTCGGCCAGGAACGCCTTGGCCGACGCCATCACGCTCCGCCCGCGCTCCCATGCGCCACGGCGAGCCTCAGGCGGACGGCAGCGAGCCCAGAAATGCCTCCACGAGCGCGCGGAGCTCCTCCGGGGACGCTGAGCCGACCCGGCGCCTCAGTTCGTCCAGGAGTCGCCAGGTCTCGGGCCCGGTGATCTCGATCCCCGGGGGCGCCGCCCTCGCTTCGCGGATCGCGACCAGGGGTGAGCGGTTCAGGGTGAGGGAGAGGACGTCGAAGCGGTTGTAGTTGCCCGCGACGTCGTGGTGGATCTTAGGCCGGATGACCGCCTCCAGATCGATCTCCCCGTAGACGATCTCCTCTGCTTGGTCCCGCGCCGGGCCCGCGATCACCCCGCCGTCGGGCCCCACGATCCCCGTGAAGGTGGTGCTCCCCTCCCCGAGGAGCCGGCGCTTCTCCGGACTGTCACCGAGGATCTCGCGCATCTCCTCGCTGATCAGGCTCCCCGCGACCACCACGAAGCACTTCCCCTCGAAGGCGTGGGCCGCTGACCGGATCTCGATCGCCCGCCTCAGGTCGTAGGTGTCCCCGGCCGGGCGGGCCGGGTAGTTGGCCACATGGACCTGCTCTCCTTGGGCAATCAGCGCAAAGCGGGCCAGGGGGTGCGTGTTCTCCCCGCAGCAGAGGGTGCCCAGGCGCCCGACTTCAGTGTCGTACACCCGGAGCGTCGAGCCATCGCCGAAGCTCCAGATCATCTTCTCGGCATAGGTGGGCATGAGCTTTCGGTGCCAGCCCAGAAGGGAGCCATCCCACGCGAAGATCAGGTTCGTGTTGAACAGCTCCCCCATGCTCCGCCGGCTTCGCTCGTTGACCCCGATGACCACATAGGCCGAAGCCTCCCGGGCCGCCTGGCCGAGCTTCTCGGTCACCGGGCCGGGAACCTCCACGGCCTCGCGAACCAGTTCGACGAAGTAGTGCTCGTTGGCCTGAGGACGGTCAAGGTAGATCCAGTGGGGGAAGCCGGGGACGAAGGCCTCGGGAAAGGCGATGAGCTTCGCGCCGGAGCGACCGGCCTCTCGGATCAACGCACAGGCCTTATCCACGGTAGCTTCACGGTTCAGGTAGGCTGGAGCGGCCTGGACCGCGGCAGCGGTAAAGACTGGCCAGGAGTGCGTCATCGTCGGTGGCTCTTCCAAAGCTCCCTCAGCGGGCTCGGCCCCTCGGCCCTCACGCGTGCGCCCGGCGAAGCGGGTGCTCCGCGTACCCTTCTTGCATCGCCTCCCCCACGCCGTACAGCTCAAAGCCCGGGCCAAAATCCTTTTCCTCCCACGTCGTGTCGTTCGGGTCCCACACGTAGGGCAGGCACAGGATCTGCCCCGGAGCCCAGAGAGTCTCGAACGCCTTCAGCGCGTCGAGGAGAATCCGGCGCTGGAGCGGCGGGTCCTTGGCCTTTCCCGTCTGGTGGTTGAGCGGAAAGTTGACGAAGACGGCCCGGGGGGGCCGAACTGCGAACGTGATATCCCAGGCCGAGCTCATCGAGAGCGTCGGGATGCCGGCGTTTTCGGCCTCGCGGGCGATCAGTCCCACGGACTGGTGGCAGACGGGTCAGACGGGCACCAGGAAGGCGGCATCCACTGCCATGGCCTTGAGCGCTGCGACGATCTTCGGCGCGCGCTCCTCGATCTCCCGACGCGCCGAGTAAAGGGTGACGAAGCTCAGGGCGGAGTCCGCCAGCTCGCCGATCACCCCGGCGGCTTCCAGCTCACGCAGCCGCTCGAGCGGGAACACGCAATTGGGGTCGCGGTCGGCGTCGTCATCCCGGTAGCCGTGATGGTAGATCCGGAGGTCCCTGGGGTCGGCGCTCTTGGGAATGGCCCGAATGGAGGCATCATTCTCCTTAAACGGCGGCTGATCCTTCAGGTAGAACCCGCCGGAGCTGATGAGCGCGAGACGGCAGTCCTTGAGCGGCCTGGCGAGCGGCGTCCAGGACGCCTCCGTGTTGATCACCCATCGGTACGGCGGATACTGGGCATAGCGCTCGCGGGTGCGCTGGATGTAGGCAATGGGCATCGGGTGAGCCCTCCTTCGCTTAGTGCGAGAGGTAGATGGTTCGCGAGTTGTCCCGAACGCGGCGGAGCGTGCCCTCCAGCACGAGATGCTCGAGGTGGGCAAGGCTTTCGAAGAACGCCAGCCAACGCTCCACCAGATCAAGGTCACCCCCGAAGACGACCCGGGACACCTCCCAGGCCGTCGAGCCGGGCGGGTGCGTTGCCGCCACCATCCGGTCCAGCCGCTGACGGTGGTGCTCCAGGAGCTCCCGGACACGACGCTCGGGATCCTCGAGCGGAGGCCCGTGCGCGGGGAGAATCCGGCGAGGCGCAATTCTCAGCACGGCCTCCAGCGAGCTGAGATAGTTCCCGAGCGGGTTAGGGTCCGCGCTCGAGTAGAGCCCAATGTGGGGAGTGATGTGAGGCAAAATATGATCTCCCGCAAACAGGATCCCTTCCTCCTGAAGCAGAACGCAGAGGTGACCGGGCGTGTGACCGGGAGTCAGCACGCCGATGAGGGTTCTCCCGCCGCCGAGCCGATCTCCGGTGGCCGGGGCGACATCGGCGGCGAACGGAATCATGAGGCGGCCAAGCGCAGGGAGAACTTCTCGGAAGGCCGTCGCCAACCGTGCGGGCACCCCGTGCGACGCCAAACACTCGTCCAGGTCCGGAGGCGGCCCGTCCCGGAAAAACTCGTGCACATAATCGGCGTCGGGCTTCCCCATGTAGATCGGCGCCCGTGAGAGTTGCTGGACACGGGCGGCCTGTCCGGCGTGATCGGCGTGGAAGTGGGTGACCACGATGCCCGCGATCTCGGAGTAATCGATTCCCACCTGCTTGAACGTCTCGTGCACACACCGAGCCGCCTCCGCCGTTGCCACGCCCGTGTCCACCAGGATGAAGCCGTTCCCGGTGTCCACCAGGTAGAGGTTCACGTGGCCGAGCTTGAACGGGACGGGAACCTGGAATCGAAACACGCCCGGGGCAACTTCCATGGTCATGGCTCACCCGCTCGTCTCGAGGGGCCCCTGGCGAGGAGGTCTCCGATCAGTCCCTCAAGCTTTCCAAGATCAACCTCGTATCGATTCGCGATCTCGGTCAGGCGGCGGTCCAAGTCGGGCAGCGCAGCCGGCCGGTCCAGGAGCTTGGGCCCGGTCGGCGTCCACGCCTCCTCCCGAATGTTGAGGCTCAGGAGGTCGAACCGGGCGTAGTGCCCCAGGCAGTCGAAGTAGGCCTTGGCCAGC
>JACQRS010000157.1 GCA_016206385.1 Candidatus Rokuibacteriota bacterium
ACCTTGGACACGGCGAGATAGTCGAGGAAGAATAGCGGGGCGGCCCCGTGAACCACGACGTCGTTCGCCCCCATCGCCACCAGATCGATCCCCACCGTGTCGTGACGGCCGGCCATGAACGCCACCTTGAGCTTGGTGCCCACGCCGTCGGTGGACGCGACCAGGACCGGCTCCCGGTAGCCGGCGGGGACACGGAAGAAACCCGCGAAGGCGCCGATCCCGCCGAGAACCTCGGGGCGAAAGGTCTTTTGAGCCAGGGGGATGATCCGGCGGACCGCCTCGTCCCCGGCCTCGATGTCAACTCCAGACTGTCTGTACGTCAGCGGGTCCATACCACCAGCCTATCGGCCCGAGCGGGTGGCGCGCCGCCCCTCCCCACGCCTTCGGCGTCGGGGGCCCCGCCCCACGGCGCGGAGCGCAGCGCGAAAACGGCATCATATGAGTACCCAAATCTCGCGTGCCCGAAGAGCCGCTGCGCCTGCGCGAGCGAGCACTGTGGGGCTGTTCGGGGCGACAGGACCCGCAAGGGCCGGACTTACGCGTCGAAGAGACGGAGTTGCGCCGTGTCCACGGGCTCGAACCCCACCCGGTAGCTGCCGGTGAAGCAGGCATGGCAGAAGTGGGCGGGATCGACCCCCGTGGCCTTGAGCATCCCGTCCAGGGACAGGTAGCCCAAGGTGTCGGCGCTCAGATAGCGACGGATCTCCTCCACGTGGTGACTGGAGGCGATCAGCTCCTTCCGGGTGGGGGTGTCGATCCCGTAGTAGCACGGCCACTGGATGGGCGGCGAGGAAATCCGCACGTGGACCTCGCGGGCGCCGGCGCCCCGGATCATCTTGACGATTTTCCGGCTCGTGGTGCCGCGCACGATGGAATCGTCCACCACGACCACCCGCCGCCCTTCGAGGAGCTCCTGCATGGGGTTCAGCTTCACCCTGACGCCGAAGTGACGGATCCGCTGCCTGGGCTCGATGAAGGTTCGCCCCACGTAATGGTTGCGGATCAGCCCGATCTCGAAAGGAATCCCCGATTCCTCGGCGAAGCCCAGCGCGGCCCCCATTCCGGAGTCGGGGACCGGAATCACGATGTCGGCCTGGGCGGGGTGCTCGCGGGCGAGCTGGTGGCCCATGCGCTTGCGCGCCGAATGAACGCTCCGCCCCCAGAGGACCGAGTCCGGCCGGGCGAAATAGACGTACTCGAACACGCACTGGAGCCGCTCCCCGGGCGGGAACGGCCTGAGCGAGCGCATCCCTTGATCCGTGACGACGAGGATCTCGCCCGGCTCCACGTCGCGGACAAACTCGGCCTCCAGGAGATCGAGGGCGCAGGTCTCCGAGGCGACGATCCAGGCCTCCCCGAGCCGTCCCAGCGACAGCGGGCGGAAGCCGTGAGGGTCGCGGACCGCGATCATCGCGTCCGGGGTCAGGAGGAGGAGCGAGTAAGCGCCGGTGACCCGGTTGAGCGCGTGCGAGAGCTGCTCCTCCACCGTGGCCCCGTCGGAGCGGGCGAGGAGGTGGAGGATCACCTCCGTGTCCGAGTTGGACTGAAACACCGCGCCGTCCCGCTCGAGCTCGGCCTTGAGGCGCTCGGCGTTGACCAGGTTGCCGTTGTGGGCAATGGCGACCGGGCCCCGGGCGGTGTTGGCCATGATGGGCTGGGCGTTCTTCAGCGTGGAGGTGCCGGCCGTCGAGTAGCGGACATGCCCGATGGCGCGGTCACCCGGAAGGCGGCGGAGCCGCTCGGGAGAAAACACGTCGGCCACCCATCCCATGGCGCGCTCGACGTGGAAGGCCTGGCCGTCGGTGGCCGCGATCCCCGCCGACTCCTGGCCCCGGTGCTGGAGCGCGTAGAGCCCCAGGTACGTGACGTTAGCCGCCTCAGGATGCTTCCAGATCCCGAAGATCCCGCACTCGTCCCGAAACTTATCCTGCTCGGCGCTAGGCCACAAGCCGCGCAAGGCCGTTCCTCCAGGCGTGGCTCAGTTGGGCCACGGGCAGTTCCACCACGGAGCGGCCGCCGACGCGGATCGCGAGGCGGTCGCCGCCCACCGTTCCGATCCAGCTCCAGGCCACCTGGCACTCTCGCATGAGCCCTTCAAAGTGGCGCTGGGCGTGCCGCGGCACCGACACCACGATCCGCGACGGCCCCTCGCCGAACAGCGTCAGATCCGTACGGGCGCCGGGCGGGAGCGCGACCTCAGCCCCGAGTGGCGCCGGCCCGGCGATGCACGCCTCGGCCAGGGCCACCGCCAGCCCCCCCTCGGAGCAATCGTGCGCCGAGGCGCAGAGCCCGGCCTCGATGGCGGTTCGACAGGCCGACTGGATGGCGCGCTCGCCCGTGAGGTCGAGGGGCGCAAGCCGGCCGGCAACCCGGCCGTGCAAGGTCCAGAGATACTCGCTTCCGCCCAGGCTCACGGCGTCGGGCCCCAGCAGGGCAACCCGGTCCCCCACGCCCTTGAACCACTGGGTGCTCCGTCGCTCCGCCTCCTCCAGGAGCCCCACCATCCCGATGACGGGAGTGGGAAGGATCGCCCGCCCTTCCGTCTCAGTGTAAAAGGAGACGTTGCCGCTCACCACCGGGATTTCGAGGGCCCGGCAGGCTTCGGCAATGCCCTCCACCGCTTCGGCGAACTGCCAGAGGATCGCGGGCCGCTCGGGCGAGCCAAAGTTCAGGCAGTCGGTCACCGCGAGCGGCGCCGCGCCCGAGCACGCCAGGTTCCGGGCAGCCTCAGCCACTGCCATGGCAGCGCCCGCGTACGGGTCCAGCAACACGTAGCGACCGTTGCCGTCGGTGGTGAGCGCGATGGCCTTCCGCGTGCCTTTGATCCGGAGCACGGCGGCATCCGAACCGGGAAGCACCAGGGTGTTGATCCCCACCTGGTGATCGTACTGGCGCCACACCCACTCCTTGGAAGCCAGTGTGGGGGCGGCCAGGAGGGCCAGGAGCGCTTGCTCGCAGCTGGCCGGCTCGGCCAGCGTCAGCGGATCGAAGGCGACAAGCGCGTCGAGCCACCGCGGCCGCTCGGTCGGCTTCCGATAGACGGGGGCCTCCTCGGTGAGCGTCTTCACGGGCACTTCAGCCACCAGCTGCCCATCCATCCGGACCTGGAGGAGCCCGTCGCCGGTCACGCGGCCGACCTCCACCGCGTCCAGCTCCCACTTGGCGAAGACCTCCCGGACTAGAGCCTCGCGCCCCCGGGCCACCACCAAGAGCATCCGCTCCTGGGACTCGGAGAGCATGATCTCGTACGGAGTCATGCCGGTTTCCCGTTGGGGAACCCCCGAGAGCTCGATCTCCATTCCCGTCCCCGCGCGGGCGGGCATTTCCGAGCTGGCGCAGGCCAGACCCGCGGCCCCCATATCCTGGACGCCGAGAACCGCCCCGGTGGCCATGGCCTCCAGGCACGCCTCCAGGAGGAGCTTCTCCGTGAAGGGGTCGCCGACCTGGACCGTCGGGCGCCGCTCTTCGGCCCCCTCCTCGAAGGTGGCCGACGCCATGGTGGCGCCGTGGATGCCGTCGCGCCCCGTCTTCGCGCCCACGTAGAAGACCGGGTTGCCGACACCCTCGGCGCGGGCCCGGATGATCCGGTCCGTCGGAACCAAGCCCACGCACATCACGTTCACCAGCGGGTTGCCGTTGTACTCCGGGGCGAAGGCGACCTCGCCGCCGACCGTCGGGATCCCGATGCAGTTGCCGTACCAGGAAATCCCGGAGACGACGCCGCTGATCAGGTAGCGGGTCTTCGATTCCGCCGGATCGCCGAAGCGAAGGGAGTCCAGCAGCGCGATAGGCCTGGCCCCCATGGTGAAGATGTCGCGAAGGATGCCCCCGACACCGGTGGCCGCTCCCTGAAACGGCTCGATGAAGGAGGGGTGGTTGTGACTCTCGATTTTGAGCACCAGGGCCAGGCCGTCCCCCAGGTCCACGATCCCGGCGTTCTCCCCGGGCCCCTGGAGGACCCGCGCCCCGCCCGTCGGCAGCCGGCGGAGGAAGATCCGGGAGTGCTTGTAGGCGCAGTGCTCGGACCAGAGGGCGGAGAAGAGGCCCAGCTCGGTGAAGGTGGGCTCGCGCCCGAGGCGCTGGATGATGCGGTCGTACTCGTCGGCCGTGAGGCCGTGGGCCAGGGCCAGCTCGAGGGTGACCTTAGGTTCGGCCCAGGTCACGCCGATCGGACTCCATGGGCGTGCGCCCTCGGCTACCGCTTGAGAAAGCTCCCAGCCTCGACGAGGCCGCCGAGGAGGGAGTGGAAGATGAGGAGCCCGTCGGTCACGCCCATGGCCCCCTCCGCGGCGCGCTCCGGATGGGGCATGAGGCCCAGCACGGTTCCCTCGTCGTTGATGATGCCCGCGATGTTCTCCAGCGAGCCGTTGGGGTTCGCCTCGCCGGTCACGTCGCCGGACTCGGTGCAGTAGCGGAACACGATCTGGTTCCGCTCCTTGAGGGTCCTGAGGGTCTGCCGGTCGCAGTAGTATTTCCCCTCGCCGTGGGAGATGGGCATCTTGAGCACCTGCCCGGGACGCGTCCCCCGCGTGAACGGTGTCTCGGCGTTCTCCACGAGGAGATGCGTGCTCTGGCACCGGTACTGCAAGCACTCGTTTTTCATGAGGGCACCGGGCAGGATGCCCGCCTCGCAGAGAATCTGAAAGCCGTTGCAGGAGCCGAGAACGAGGCCGCCCCGGGCCGCGAAGTCCGGGAGGGCCTCCACTACCGGCGAGCGGCCGGCGATGGCGCCGGCGCGCAGGTAGTCGCCGTAGGAGAAGCCGCCGGGGAGAATCATGCAGTCAAACTCGGAGAGGTCCGGGCTCCGGTGCCAGACGTACTCGACGGGCTGCCGCAGGAGCTCGCTGATCACGTAGTGGAAGTCGCAGTCGCTCCAAGTACCGGGAAAGACCACCACTCCGAATTTCATGCGCCGACCCCTCCTTTCATCTCCAATCTTAATCCCCCCGGGCGCGTTCTGGCAAGGTCGGCCGCGTCCCGTTGTCCACGATCTCCACCGAGAACTCCTCCATCACCGGGTTGGCCAGGAGCTTCTGGCACATCTCCTCGAGCCGGCTGCGGGCCCGCGCCGCATCCTGAAGCTCCAGCTCGACCTCCAGAACCTTCCCCATGCGGAGGTCTTTGACCTCGGTAAAGCCGAGGCCCTCCAGGGCCCGCTTGACCGCCGTGCCCTGCACGTCCAGGATCCCCCGCTTGAGCGTCACGAACACCCGCGCCCGCATCAGGCCAGACCGAGGCGCCGGTAGACGGCGTCCACGTTCCTGAGGTACCAGGCCGGGTCAAAGCAGGCCTTGAGCTCCTCGGGGGACAGCCGGGCCACCACCTCGGGATCGGCCGCCAGAAGGTCGTGGAAGGAGCGCCGTTCGTCCCAGGCCCTCATGGCGTTCCGCTGGACGAGCTCGTGAGCCTGCTGCCGGGCGAGTCCTTTTGCGGCGAGCTTCAGGAGCACGCGCTGGGAGTAGATGAGCCCGTAGCTCCGCTCCAGGTTCTCCCGCATCCGGTCCGGATAGACCCGGAGCCCCTGGAGGATGTCGGCCATCCGAGCCAGCAGGTAATCCATCAGGCTCGTGGCGTCCGGCAGGATCACGCGCTCCACCGAGGAGTGGCTGATGTCGCGCTCGTGCCAGAGGGCCACGTTCTCCAGCGCTGCCACGGCATGGCTCCTCACGACCCGCGCGAGCCCGCAGACCTGCTCCGAGGCCACAGGGTTGCGCTTGTGGGGCATGGACGAGGAGCCCTTCTGCCCCTCGGCGAACGGCTCCTCCACCTCGAGGATCTCGGTGCGCTGGAGCCCGCGGATCTCCAGCGCGATCTTCTCGAGCGACGCGGCCAGTATGGCGAGAGCGGTAACAAATTCGGCGTGACGGTCCCGCTGGACGACCTGGGTGGAGACCGGCGCGGCCTCGAGCCCCAGGGCGCGACACACCTCCTCCTCCACCGCCGGGTCCACGTGGGCGAAGCTCCCGACCGATCCGGAGACCTTCCCGACGCGCACCACCTCTCTGGCGCGGCGGAGCCGCTCCAGGTTGCGACCGGCCTCCGTATACCAGCCGAGACACTTGAGGCCGAAGGTGATGGGTTCGGCGTGGACCCCGTGGGTGCGGCCCACGCACAGGGTGTCCTTGTGGGACAGGGCAAGCCGCCTCAGCACCTCGCGGAGGCGCTCGAGCCCCTGCAGCAGGAGGTCGGAGGCCGCCTGAAGCTGGAGCGCCAGACTCGTGTCCACCACGTCGGCTGAGGTCAGCCCGATGTGGACGTACCGGGAGTCGGCGCCGATCGCCTCTTCCAGCGCGGTGAGGAAGGCGACCACGTCGTGCCTCACGCGGGTCTCGATCTCGTCAACCCGGCGGGCATCCACGCGCGCCTTGGCCTTGATCCGCGCCAGCGCCTCCGCCGGGATCAGGCCGCGCCGCGCGTAGGCCTCGCACACGGCGAGCTCCACCCTGAGCCAGGTCGCATACTTCGCCTTCTGGCTCCAGACCCGGCCCATCTCGGGACGCGTGTATCGGTCGATCACGGCGACAAGCGAAACACCCGCCGGCGGCGGGCTAGTTGCGGCTCAGCTCCCTCGGCAGGTGGCGGCGGTCCAGCGGGCCCAGGGTCAGGAGGGCCAGCTGCTCCTCGTCCAGGAGCCGGTGGATGAGGGCCTGCACCTCGTCCTCGCCGACCCGGTCGATGGCCGCCAGCATCTCGTCGAGGGAGAAAAACCCGCCGAAGTAGAGCTCCTGCTTGGCCAGCCGGTTCATCCGGCTCGACGTGGATTCCAGCGAGAGCATGAGGTTGCCTTTCAGGTGGTCCTTGGCCCGGCGGAGCTCCTCGGCCGTGATGCCGTCCTTCTTCAGCGCGCGGACCTCCTTCAGGACGCACTTGAGCACCTTGGAGAAGTTCTGGGTGTCGGTGCCCGCGTAGATGTAGAGGAGCCCCGTGTCCCGGTACGCCTGGCTGCCGGAGTGGATGGAGTAGACCAGGCCCTGCCGCTCCCTGACCTCCTGAAAGAGCCGCGAGGACATGCTGCCGCCGATCACGTCGTTCAGGAGGTAGAGGGCGTAGCGCTCGGGCACAGCCTGGGCGAGGCCGGGGAACCCGGCGACCATGTGCACCTGCTCCAGCTTCTTCGGCACCAGCTTCACCCCACTCCGGAGGATCGGCGGCACGCCGTCCCGGGCCACCGACCGGCGGTCGAAGCCCTCGAAGCGGGGGGCAAAGAGCGAGAGCACCTGCTCGTGGTCCGCGTGGCCGGCCACCGCGACGACGATACGCTCGGGAACGTACTCTTCGCCGAAGTGGCGGAGGATCACCTCGCGGCTGAAGCCCTGAACGACCTCCCGGTGCCCCAGGATGGGACGGCCCAGCGGGTGCCCCGCCCACACACGCTCGGCGAAGAGGTCGTGGATCAGGTCGTCGGGGGTGTCCTCCACCATCTTGATCTCCTGGAGGACCACCGACTTCTCCTTCTCGATCTCGTCGGTCCCGAACAGCGGGTGCAGCAGGATGTCGGTCAGGAGGTCCACGGCCAGCGGCAGGTGCTCGTCCAGCACGCAGACGTAGAAGCAGGTGTGCTCCTTCGCCGTGAAGGCGTCCATCTGCCCGCCCACCGAGTCCATGGTGCGGGCGATCTCCTCCGCGC
>JACQRS010000167.1 GCA_016206385.1 Candidatus Rokuibacteriota bacterium
CCACATCAAGTGGGTCTTCGGCGTCAAGACGATGAAGGAGGCCGTCGAGCGCTCCCGGCAGTTCACCCTCGAAGGGGTGCTCGAGAACATGCGCTGCCCCTACCTGATCCTTCACGGCGGCTACGACGTCCTCGGTATGTCCCAGGCGAGCAAGGCCTACGAGTACGCCAAGGCCAAGGGCGTCAACGCGACACTGCGCTTCGTCACGCCTGAGGAGACCGGGGCCGAGCACTGCCAGCACGACAACCCGACCATCGGCCAGGAGCTGATGGCCGACTGGCTCGCGGATGTGTTCGGCATCAACCAGCGCGAGCTGATGAAGCGGTCCCTCAACCCGTTGATTTGAGCTGATCATGACCGTCACCTTTCAGGCCTGGGCCGAGCCTCGCCTCTGGAACTGGAGCTTTCAGGTTACCCGCCTCCTCGGGATCATCGACTTCGGCGGCTCCGACTTCACCGAGATCCACGAGGTCATCCAGCGGATCAAGCCGGGGGATGACGAGTCCTGGCACCAGGAGTGGTACCGGATGGGGCGGCTCTGCGAGGAGCTGGCCCGGGAGGCCGAGGGCGTCGGCAACCGCCTCACCGCGCGCTACGGCTACCAGCGGGCGTCGAACTACTACCGGGCCTCTCAGTTCTACCTGACAGGGAGCGACCAGCGGAAGATCCCCACGCTCCAGAAGGTCCGCGACACCTTCCAGGCCGCGATGCCCTCCTTGGACCACCGAAGCGAGATCGTCCACGTGCCCTACGAAGGCCTGAAGCTCATGGGCTACTTTGTGCCCTCGCGCGTCGGCACGGGCCGGCTTCCCACGATCCTCTATCTCAACGGCGCCGACTCGCTCTCAGAGGAGGCCTACTTCACAGTGGCGCTTCCGGCTTCCATGGCGGGCTACAACTGCCTCGTCTACAACGCCCCCGGCGTAGGCCTCACACTCTATGAGCTCGGACTCCCGACGCGTCCCGACTGCGAGCACTTCGCCCGCCCCACCGTGGACTTCTTGCTCCAGCGCCCCGACGTGGATCCGAAGCGCATCTGCGTCGTCGGAGAGAGCTTCGCTGCCTACCTGATCCCGCGCGCCGCGGCCTTCGAGCCTCGGATCGCCGCCGCGGTCTCCTGGGGGGCTGTCTATAGCTGGGGGAGCCAGTACCGGCCGAAGGAGTGGTACACGACGCCGCCCCACCCGCACGTCTGGGCGCTCATCGGCGCCAAGACGCTGGAGGAGTTCTGGGAGCTTCGCGACCGCTACAACCTGGAAGGCGTGCTCGGCCGGGTGACCTGCCCCTTCCTCTGCCTGGTCGGCGCCGAGGACTGGGCGCCCCAGGCCGTGACCCAGGGGATCCGCTACATGGAGGAGCTGGGTTCGAAAGTGAAGCGCCTGCGCGTGGTCGAGCGCGCCCAGGGCCTGGGCGGCGTCACCCACTGCCACAAGGATAACCTGCACGTCATGCACGCCCACACCTTCAACTTCCTCAACGAGGTGCTGGGCTACCAGCCCGGAAGCCGGTAGCAAAGGGACATCGCCCTCTACATCCCGCGCACCATGAAGTGACGGAGGCTATTCATGGAACTGTACGACGTCATGCGGACCACTTTTGCCGCGCGGGAATTCACGGATGACCCGCTGCCGGACTCGACTCTCTTCAAGATTCTCGACAAGGCGCGCTTCGCGCCCAGCGGGGGGAACCGCCAGGGCTGGCGGGTCCTGGTCGTTCGCGATCGTGCGACCCGGGAGGCCTTGGCGGCGCTGACCGTCCCAGTGGCCAAGCGCTACGCCGCCCAGGTGCAGGCCGGCGAGAATCCCTGGAACACCATCGACCCGACCTCGGTGGACGCCGCGACCATCGAGCGGACGCCGGCGCCACCCCGCTTGACAGAGCCGCTCCTGCGGGCGCCCGTGGTCCTGGTGGTCTGCGTCGATCTGAAGGTGGTCGCCTCTATGGATCAGGACCTGGAGCGCGTCGGGGTGGTCAGCGGGGGGTCCATCGATCCCTACTCGTGGAACATCCTGCTGGCTGCGCGTCACGAAGGGTTCGGCGGGACCATCACCACGTTGACGGTGGCCCAGGAGCCGAAGGTGCAGGAGCTCCTGGGCATTCCCC
>JACQRS010000158.1 GCA_016206385.1 Candidatus Rokuibacteriota bacterium
CCTTTGACGGCCTCCTGATCGACCTGGTGGTGCGCGAGCGCGCGGACTGCGTGGTGCGGGGGATCCGGGCGGTCTCCGACTTCGAGTACGAGTTCCAGATGGCCCTGATGAACCGGAAGCTCAGGGACAGCGTGGAGACCGTCTTCATGATGCCCCACGAGAACTACAGCTACATCTCGTCCCGCCTCATCAAGGAGGTGGCCAGCTACGGCGCGACGGTGGCCGGGCTGGTGCCGTCCGGCGTCGAGAAGCGGCTGAAGGAGAAGTTTGCCAGGAAGTGACCCCCCCCGATGCTGGCCGACCGCCTCAAGACCCTCGCGCCCTCCGCCACGCTGGCCGTCCAGGCAAAGGCCAGGGCCATGCGCGCCCAGGGAATCGACGTCATCTCCTTCAGCGTGGGCGAGCCCGACTTCGACACCCCGGAGCGGGTCAAGGATGCGGCCCGGCGCGCGCTGACGGAGGGGATGACGAAGTACACCGAGGTGCCGGGGATCCCCGAGCTCCGCGCCGCGGTCTGCCAGAAGCTCCGGCGCGACAACGGCCTGGACTACGACCCGGCCGAGGTGCTGATCTCCTGCGGGGCCAAGCACACCCTCTACAACATCTTCGTCGCCCTCCTGAACCCGGCTGACGAGGTGCTGGTGCCGAGCCCGTACTGGGTCTCCTACCCGGAGCAGGTGAAGCTCCTGGGCGGCGTGCCGGTCGCTGTCGCGACCGACGAGGAGAGCGGCTTTCAGGTGGATCCCGCGCGCCTCCGGGCGGCGGTGACCCCGCGCGCCAAGGCCGTCGTCCTCAACACCCCGAACAACCCGACCGGCGCGGTTTTCGCTGCCGAGACGCTGGAGGCCGTCGCGCGGGTGGCGGTGGAGCGGAACCTCTGGATCATCTCGGACGAGTGCTACGAGGCCCTCACCTACGAAGGCCGCCACATCTCCATCGCCAGCCTGGGGCCCGAGGTCAAGGCGCGCACCATCGTGGTCAACACCTGCTCCAAGGCCTACGCCATGACCGGCTGGCGGATCGGCTACGCGGCGGGCCCCCCCGCGCTGATCACCGCCATGAGCGATGTCCAGAGCCAGGTCACCGCGAACCCCACCTCCATCGCCCAGTGGGCCGCGGTGGAGGCGCTGGCCGGGCCTCAGGATGAGGTGGCGAAGATGGTCGGCGAGTTCGACCGCCGGCGCCGGATCGTCGTGGAGGGGCTCAACCGGATCCCCGGGATCCGCTGCGCGGTGCCCACGGGCGCCTTCTACGCGTTCCCCAACGTCTCGGCGCTGTTCGGCAGGCGCTGGCAGGGCCGCCCGCTCGAGAGCTCTTCGGACGTCGCCGCGTTCCTGCTGGAGGCGGCGCGGGTCGCGGTGGTCCCGGGCGTCGAGTTCGGCTCGGACCGCCACATCCGCATCTCGTATGCCACTGAGCTCCCGACCATCAAGGAGGGGCTGAGCCGGCTGGAGGCGGCCGTCCGGTCGCTCGCGTCGTGACCCCCGATCCGAGCTGGGAGCAGGCGTTCCGGCGGGCCGCCGAGGTTCGGGTCATCCTGATCATCGGCGAGACCGACACGGGGAAGACCTCGTTTACCACCGGCCTCGCCAACAGCCTTCTGGCGCGCGGCTTTCGCGTCGGCGTGGTGGATGCGGACCTGGGCCAGTCGGACATCGGCCCGCCCACCACCGTGGGCCTCGGCCTGATCAGCCAGCCCGTGGAGCGTCTGGGGGAAGCGGAGGTGGTGGGGCTCTACTTCGTCGGCTCCACCTCCCCCCAGGGCCACCTGCTCCCGACCGTCATCGGCACCAAGCGCATGGTGGAAAAAGCCCTCGCGCTCGGCCTGGACCGGGTGCTGGTGGACACCAGCGGCCTGGTTCAGGGGGAGCTCGGTCGTACCCTGAAGCAGCACAAGATCGACCTCATCGCGCCCGACCTCCTCTGCTGCCTCCAGCGCAGCGACGAGTGCGAGCATGTCCTCAAGCCCTACGCCGCGGGGCGCCGCCCCGAAGTCCTCCGCCTGGCCCCGGGCCCGGCGGGACGCAAGCGCTCTCAGGAGGAGCGCCGCCAGCACCGGGAGCGGACCCTGCAGGCGTACTTCCACGGCGCCCGCACCGTGCATCTGGACCTCACGCGTGTGGTGCTGAAGCATCCCACGCTCTTCGTCGGCCAGCCGCTCCACAGCCGCCAGATGGAGGAGCTGTCGGGGCTCCTGGACGACATGGTCCTCTGGGCCGAGCGTTGGGGATCGGAGCTTCTGCTGGTCACGCCGGACCCGCTCAAGGAGGTCCAGCTCCGCCAGGTCGCCAGGCGGCTCGACGAGTGCCTCGTGGTCAACTACAGCCTGGACGACTTTCAGGGCGCGCTGGCGGGTCTGGACAGCGCCGAGCGGGAGACCGTGGGGCTCGGCATCGTCCGCTCCTTCGACTTCGCCAAGCAGCTCCTGGTGGTGGAGACGGTGGTGCCCGAGGCGGCCATCGCTGCCGTCACCATCGGCCGGCAGAAGTTCCGCCCGAGCTAACCCGAACCTCGTCCGACGGGAGAGCCAGCCATGAAGATCGAGCCCATCGACAACACCCGGGCGTCCGAAGCGGTGCGCGCCGTGTACGACGGCTTGGAGAAGCGGACCGGCCGCGTCTCGACCTTCGTCAAGATGCTGGCCCACAAGCCGGATGTGCTCCGGACGTTCCTGGAGTTCTACCCGCAGATCGTCGGCCCCGGGAAGCTCTCCCCCAAGCTCAAGGAGCTGGCGTACCTCCGCACCTCGATCTACAACGGCTGCGCCTACTGAACCCGCGCCCATGTCGCTTCGTCGAAGCGGCAGAGCGTGACGGAGGAGCAGGTTCGGGCCCTCGGAGAGCCCGGCGGCGCATTACAGCCGGTCTTCACCGACGAGGAACGGGCGGTGGTCCAGTTCGCCGAGCGGCTCACCGCGCACCCGTCGGGGGTCCAGCAGGAGGACCTCGACCGCCTGGCCAGGTATCTGGACCCG
>JACQRS010000159.1 GCA_016206385.1 Candidatus Rokuibacteriota bacterium
ACCAAGCCCTTCAAGCTGGAGGAGATCAAGCTGATCATCGCAAATGCCCTGGAGCGGAAGCGCCTCAGAGAGGAGAACCTCCACCTCAGGAAGCAGCTGGAGACCCACTACCGGTTCGAGAATATCATCGGCAAGAGCCCGAAGATCGTGGAAGTCTTCGACACGATCCGGAAGATCGCGGATGGCCTCTCGACCGTGATGATCACCGGGGAGAGCGGGACCGGCAAGGAGCTGGTCGCCCAGGCGATCCATTTCAACAGCCACCGCCGCGACAAGGCCTTCATCTCGGTCAACTGCGGCGCCATCCCGGAAGGGCTCATGGAGTCCGAGCTCTTCGGCCACGTCAAGGGATCGTTCACCGGGGCCGTAGCCAACAAGGTCGGGCTCTTCTCGGCCGCGGACGGCGGCACCCTGTTTCTGGACGAGATCACCGAGATCCCGCCACTCCTCCAGGTCAAGCTGCTGCGCGCCATCCAGGATCGGCAGGTCCGACGCGTGGGCGACACCACGGACCTCAAGGTGGACGTGCGCCTCATCGCCGCGTCCAACACGAACCTGGAGGAGGCCGTGGCCAACGGTTCGCTGCGGGAGGATCTGTTCTATCGGCTGAACGTCATTCCCATCCATCTCCCGCCGCTCAGAGAGCGCCGCGAGGACATTCCGCTCCTGCTCACGCACTTCCTTCAGAAGTTCGTCACGGAGCTGGGCAAGGAGGTGCGCGGCGTGTCCCCTGAAGCGCTGGCCGTGCTGGAGCAGTATCACTGGCCCGGAAACATCCGCGAGCTGGAGAACGTCGTCGAGCGCGCCGTCGTCCTGGGCGCCGGAGACATTCTGACCGTAGACGCGCTGCCCGAGTCGGTGCGCCGCGAGCGGCCCCCGGCGTGGCTGGACCTCGAGCTGCCCTCGGAGGGGATGGATCTGGAGACCACGCTGGATCAGATCGAGAAACGGGTCCTCCAGGTCGCGCTGGACCGGACGAGCGGGGTCCAGACCCGAGCCGCCGAGCTGCTCGGGATGACCTTCCGGCAGCTCCGATACAAGCTCCAGAAGCACGGCCTCGGCCGCGGGAAGTCGGCGGACAGCGCCGAGTGACGGGCGCCGCCCATCGCGGGGTGGCGCCGGCGCCGGCCCCGGTCATCCGGTGACGGCCCGACCGCTCCTGATCCTGGTCGGGGCGACGATCCTCTGCCTCGCCCCGTTTGCCGACAAAGCCTTTCACATCGACGATCCGCTCTTCCTCTGGGCCGCCCGGCACATCCTCTCGGATCCCGTTGACTTTTACGGATTCGGGGTGAACTGGTACGGGACCGACATGGCCATGTCGACGGTGTTCAAGAACCCCCCGTTGACCTCCTACTCCATCGCGCTGGTGGCCTCGCTGGTGGGATGGAGCGAGGTCGCGCTGCATCTGGCGTTCCTCGTCCCCGCCGCTGCCGCAGCGGTGGGAACCTACGTGCTGGCACGCCGGTGCTGTTCGCACCCGCTCGCGGCCGCGCTGGTCGGCCTGTTCACACCCGCATTTCTCGTCTCCGGCACCAGCGTGATGAGCGACACGATGATGCTCGCGCTCTGGGTGTGGACCGTGGCGCTCTGGCTTCACGGCCTCGAACGCAACGACCCCCGCGCCCTCATCGGGTCCGCCGTCCTGCTCGCGCTGTGCGCGCTGACGAAGTACTACGGCATGAGCCTCATCCCGCTGCTCCTCGTGTACTCGCTGGCGCGGCGCCGCCGCCCGGGCTGGTGGGCGCTGTGCCTGCTGCTCCCGGCCGGCGCCCTCGCCCTCTACCAGTGGGCGACGTACGCCCTCTACGGACGCGGGCTCCTGTTCGACGCGGCGTCCTACGCCACCAACGTCCGGTACCTGAACGGGAGCCAGCTTCTTATCAAAGGGTTGATCGGCCTGGCGTTTGCGGGCGGGTCGCTCGCGACGATCGCGCTCTACACGCCGCTGCTCTGGTCGCGCCGGTTGTGCGCGGCCGGAATCCTCCTCGTCGCGGTCCTGACCTTCACGCTTCCCGCCGCCGAGAAGCTGGGCGGCTTCGCGCTCATCGACGCCGACGGGGTGCGGTGGGGTCCGGTGATCCAGCTCGCCCTGTTCGCGACCGCGGGGATCAGCCCGCTCGCGCTTGCGGGGGCGGACCTCCGGAGCCGGAGGGACGCGGCTTCACTGCTGCTGTTTTTGTGGGTGGCGGGCACGTTTGTGTTCGCGAGCTTCCTCAACTGGTCAGTCAACGTCCGGTCTATTCTGCCGATGGCGCCGGCCGCCGGCATCCTGGTGATGCGGCGAATCGAGGCGCGCGGTGCGGTGGCGCCCGGACGCCGTTGGCGGGTGCTCTGGCCGCTGGTCCCCGGCGCCTGTGTCGCGCTCCTGGTCGCGTGGACGGACTACAGTCTGGCCAACACCGCCCGGAGCGTCGCCGCCGAGATCCACGACAGATACCGGAATCGGCCGGGGACCGTGTGGTTTCAGGGGCATTGGGGCTTCCAGTACTACATGGAAGCCCGCGGCGGCAAGGCTCTTGACCGGAGACGCTCACGGCTTGCCCCGGGCGACATCGTGGTCATCCCGGCGAACAACACGAACGTGTTCGCCATGCCTCCTGGTGGGACCCCCTTGAGCCATGTGATCGAGCGGCCGGTGCCCGGCTGGCTCGCGACCATGAGCACTTCGGTGGGCGCCGGCTTTTACTCGGACATCTGGGGCCCACTGCCGTTCTCGGTCGGAGCCGTCCCCGCAGAGCGCTACGCTGTTCTCACCGTTAGCGAGGAAATTCACCTGAGATAGTCTCGAGCCCTCGACAGTTTTAGTCACCCCGAATGGCACATTTTGTCATGTCCGCCTCGGGCGCGGATGCCAACGCTTCGACCACCGTCAAAAAACGCTTGTTTTTCGTGGCGTTACACCTTGGGTCAGCGAACCAGCGATTGGCACGGACGCTGCACAGAGAAGTTCACCACCCCAAAGGAGGCGTTTATGATCAGGAAATTGAGGCCCAGTGCAGAGCGAGGCTTCACCCTCATCGAGCTGATGATCGTGGTGGCCATCATCGGGATCCTGGCAGCCATCGCCATCCCGATGTACGCCAACATTCAGGCGCGGGCGCGTGTCGCCAAGGGGCAGGCCGACGTCCGGACGCTGGCGAGCGCTGTCGTCAACTACACGGCTCACATGGGGTCGCTCCCCGCCGCTCTCGCGAACCTGACGGTCTCGGTTACGAACAACCTGAGCGCGACAGCCGGCCCCTTCATGGCTGCGATTCCGACGCCCCCGAGCGGAGGCAGCTGGTCTTCGACCTACGGGTACGCGACGGGGGCCAACGAGACGTTCACCATTTCAGCAAGCGGCGACAGCACCTCCGCAAAGTACCCCTAAGCGTCCCAGAAGCTCCCGCGGAATGGGGTAACCAACACGGGGAGGGGATCACCGGATTCCCTCCCCGTCGCGTCACGTAGGGTAGACGTCATCCGCATCCTCTCCCCACCGCTCGTCCGCCTCGCTGTCTTCCCGTCAGGCACCGGACGAATCCCGCTCGCCGTCGCGCTCGTCACCTTCATCGCCTTCTCCCCCGCCCTCTGGAACGGATTCGTGGAGTGGGACGACTATGTGAACCTTGTCGAAAACCCGCACTACCGCGGTCTCGGGTGGACGCACCTTCGCTGGATATTCACGACGGTCCTGATGGGGCAGTGGATCCCGCTGGCCTGGGTGACGTTCGGTGCCGACTATCTCGTGTGGGGGATGAACCCGTTCGGCTATCACCTCACCAACGTCCTGCTCCACGCCGCCAACGCCGCCGTCCTCTACTTAGTGGCGCTCCGCCTGCTCGGGCTGGCCACGACGGGAGCCGGCGAGCCCGCGCTCCGCCTGGGCGCCGCGGCAGCCGCGCTCTTCTTCGCGCTGCACCCGCTCAGAGCCGAATCCGTCGCCTGGGTCACCGAGCGCCGCGACGTCCTGTCGGGGCTCTTTTTTCTGCTCGTGATCCTCACGTTCCTCAAGGCCAGCGAGGCCGAAGGCACCAGGCGCCGGCGCCTGCTCGCGGGCTCGGTGGTGTGCTACGCCTTGGCCGTGATGTCCAAACCCATGGTGGTGACGCTCCCTCTCGTCCTGATCCTGCTGGACATCTACCCGCTCCGCCGGCTGGGTGGCCGGTGGCGGGATTGGACCGGCCGGGAGGCTCGGGGCGTGTGGATGGAGAAGCTGCCCTACTTCCTCCTGGCGCTCGCCGGAGGGGCCATGGCGTTCTACGCCATGATCGCCAACTCGTTCCTGACGTCGCTCGAGAAGCTCCCTCTCTCCGCTCGCCCGTCGGTCGCCCTCCACAGCCTCTGGTTTTACGTGTGGAAGACCTTCGTTCCCCTCTGGCTCTCGCCGCTCTACGAGCTTCCGCCGCAGGTCAACCCGCTGGATCCGCCATTCGTCACGAGCGCGGTCGCGGTCGCCATCCTCACCGCCGGATTCTGGCTTCTCCGGCGCCGGTGGCCCGCGGGCCTGGCCGTGTGGGTCTCGTACGCGGTGATCCTGGCGCCGGTGAGCGGCCTCCTCCACAACGGGCATCAACTCGCCAACGATCGCTACAGCTACCTGCCGTGCCTCGGGTGGGCGCTCCTCGTCGGGGCCAGCGTGTGCGCCGTGGTCCGCGCTCGAGAGAGCGGTCGGCTGAGACCATCCATGGCCCGCCTGGCGGCGGGCGGCGGCGTGGTCTGGGTGTTGGGGCTGGGGATCCTCGCCTGGCACCACGTCCAGGTGTGGCGGGACACGGACACGCTCTGGCGGTACGCGCTCGAATCCAACCCCAACTGCGCCATCTGCCTCGGCAACCTGGGCGTCTCGCTGGTCAATCGGGGCATCCCCCAGCCCGCCATCGAGTACTTCCAACGGGAGCTCGCCGTCAGGCCGGACCGCGTGAACGTCTACGGGAACCTGGCCCTGGCGCTGCTCAATTCGGGCCGGATGCCCGAGGCGCTCTGGCACTTCCAGCAGGCCCTCGAGCGGCGCCCCGCCGATTCGCAGGTCCTCAACAACCTGAGCGTGGCGCTCATCCGGCTGGGCAAGCCCCAGGAGGCCATCGCCCACTTGAAGCAGGCGATGGAAGTCACTCCGGCCAACCCCATGGTTCGCACGAACCTCGGCGTGGCGCTCACGGACTTGGGTCACCCGGATCAGGCGATCCCGCATTTTCTCAAGGCAATCGAGCTGAAGCCGCTGGCCCCCCTGCCGCGCTTCGGTCTGGCGCGGGCCTATCTGGCGCTGGGAAGAACCGAGCTGGCCCTGGAGCAATACAAGGCCTTGAAGAAGCTGGACCGCGCGTTGGCCACCCAGCTCTCCACCCTCAACATCCCCTGAGTGATGAGGCTCGCGCCCCTCGCCGCGTTCGTGCTGGGGGCGGTGGTGGGGAGCTTCCTGAACGTGGTGATCACGCGGCTCCCCAGACGCGAGAGCCTCGTGACGCCGGCCTCCCGATGCCCGACCTGCGGGGTGCCGATCCGGTGGTCCGACAACGTCCCCCTGCTCAGCTACCTCTGGCTCAAGGGGAGGTGCCGGGCCTGCCGGAGCCCCATCGGGTGGCGCTACCCCGCGGTGGAAGGGCTCACCGGGGTGCTGTTCGCGCTCAGCGTGGCTCACTTCGGCGTGACACCCGCCCTGCTCCCGGCCCTTCTCTTCCTCTCGGCGCTGGTCGCGACCACCGCCATTGACCTCGAGCACCAGCTCATCCCCGACCGGATCACCCTGCCGGGGGTCGCGGTGGGAATTTTGGCCAGTCTTGTCTCACCCCGCCTTTCGTGGTTAGACTCATTATTAGGGGTTGTTACCGGCGGCGGCCTCTTCTTCCTGGTCATCCTGGCCAGCCGTGGCGGGATGGGGGGAGGGGACATGAAGCTGGCCGCCATGATGGGGGCGTTTCTGGGATGGAAGTTGACGCTGGTCGCGCTGTTCGTCGGGGTGTTCTCGGGCGGCGTCGTCGCCGTCGCGCTCCTGGTGAGCGGGCGGCGGGGGCGGAAGGACCCCGTGCCCTTTGGCCCGTTCCTGGCGCTGGGCGCCGGACTGAGCCTGTTCTGGGGCGATTGGTTGCTCCGATGGTACCTGGCCGGCTTCCGATAAGCGGGGCACGTGGCTTCAGCCTCATCGAGCTGATGGTGGTGGTCGCCGTCATCGGGATCATTACTGTGCTCGGCACCCCCGTGTTTATCAGCTTCATGCAAGCCCAGAAGCTCCAGGGGGCCGCCCAGCAGGTCGTCACGCTCATGAACCAGGCCCGCCAGCTCGCCATCACGCGAAACACCTCCTATCAGGTGGAGGTGGACGTGTCAGGGAACCAGTTGCGCTTTGTCCGCACCTCCGACAACGCCGCGTGGGTCGGGCCCGGGACCGATTCCAACGGCTACAGGCAACTGGAAAACCAGGCCAAGCTCAGCAACGCGACCGCCAACCCAACGTTCAACTCGCTCGGGACTGCGTCCGCAGCCACCATCACCGTCCAGAACGCCCAGGGCTCGGGGTCCATGGACGTCGTGGTGAGCACCTCGGGGCGCATCCGGATCCAGTGATGAGGCGTGACATGGGGGAGCGCGGTTTCACCCTGATCGAGGTCCTGCTGGCCATCGCGATCCTCACCATCGCGGTCCTTGGAGTTGCGGGGGCTACGGCCCTTCAGAGCGGGATCGGCGCGGGCCTGACCATCGGCCAGGCCGCCGTCACCCGGGGCAACTACATCACAACGGCGACCATGCTCGCCCAGGAGCGTCTCGAACAGCTCAAGCGCCTCACGTATACGTTGAGCACGGACAACATCAGCCCGGATCCCACCCCCACCGGCTTCGAAGACGAAGACTTCAACAGCATCTCGGGCTACGCCAACTTCCGCCGGGAGGTGCGGGTCCAAACCGGCGTCCCCGCATCGAACATGAAGACCATAACCGTCACCGTGAAGATGAAGCTTCCAAAGGAGACCGGAATAGGTCAGCAAGAGAGCGTTTCGATCAGCACCCTCATCGCCGCACGGCCTTAGGGAGAGTGGGGA
>JACQRS010000025.1 GCA_016206385.1 Candidatus Rokuibacteriota bacterium
ATGTCCTCCGGCGACGGCACCAGCGGGCGCAGGGCTGTCTCGTCTTCGGGCTTGATCGGTCCGGCAAGCCGGTTAGTCCGCTTCAGATGCGCCACCGAGTTCTGGCTGTGCTCGAAGACGAACTTCCGGATGTCGGCCTTGGACCAACCGTCCGCGGCAATAATCCGCATGTGCTCGCCGGCAATCACGACGACATACTGCGCCTGCCCCCTGGCGTTTCCCGAAATCCTCATGTCGTCACACAGCGTGGTGAGGACGCCCTCAGCCGTGTTGGAGAGCTGGTTGTAAAACTGGTGGGGCGCCTCCCCTGCCATGATTGTGACGGCGCTCTGGTCCGGCCGAAAGCCGCGCTCAACGTGAAGGGGCAGCCAGGGGCTGTCGGCCTCGTTCTCGGCGATCACATAGGTGTGTTTGCCCGGATGCCCCAGCGTCGCCCGATCCAGCCTCCCCGGCAGCGTCCCGATCACGTTGCGCATGACCAGGCGCACAGCGCGCCCGATGGTAGCGTTGGCACGCCAGCCCGGACCGAAGAGATTGTCCCCGGAGTTGATCTGGAGCTTCTGGGCGATCGGGCCGTTCACGATCATCAGCACCGCAGCCCCGCCGGTCGAGGTCGCCGGGCCGTGGTAGCCCCACTTCGGGTCACCGATCGCCTCGATGGCCGCCACCACAACCGGCATGTACTCGGGCCTGCAGCCTGCCATGACGGCGTTGATGGCCACCTTCTCGGCGGTCACCGCAGCCTGGCGGTTGGTAATAAAGGTAATCTGGTGATTGGGCTCGAGGCCGGCGGCCTCAAGCATCGCCCGGATGCGCGGCTCGGTGGGCGGGACCACGGGCAGGCCATCGCTCCACCCCTTCTCGAAGTAGAGCTCGATGGCCTCTAGGACGTCCTCCGTCTGGTAGCGCTTGGACTTCAATTCTGCGCCCGTGGTCATCGCGTCGCCCTCAGCCGGGCCAACCCTATCACCTCGAACCCCTTCTTTGCAATAGCCTGTGAGCGGTCTCAAAGCTGCTTATAATAGTCGCAGCCAGGACAGGCAGCTAAAAGTCATGAGCCCGAACGCTGTAGACCTAAGACTTGAAGAGCAAACGACGCTAACGCAAGAAGTGTTGGAGGCGCTGTTCAACACGCTGCTCCATCACTTAACGACCGGTAAGCTGCGCGTGAAGGGCCTATAATAGCCGCGAAGGATGCGACATATGGCACAGAGCGAGATTATCTTCGCCGTGGAGGAGTCGCCGGAGGGTGGCTATGAAGCGAAGGCCCTGGGCTATTCCATCTACACCCACGCGGACACCCTGGAGGAACTCAAGGAAATGGTCCGAGACGCTGTACGCTGCCACTTCGAGGCAGACGCGAGGCCGCGGGTGATTCGCCTTCACATGGTCAAGGATGAGGTCATCCCTGGTTGAGGCTCCCGCGAGACCTGTCTGGCACGGAACTCGCGTCCTGTCTGCGTCATTACGGGTAAGAGATTACGAGGCAGACAGGTAGCCACTTGCGCCTGACCTCAACTATCAAGGGAATTGAGCATCGCCTCACCATCCCTCGTCACAGGCAACTGCGAGTCGGGACGTTGAGCGGGATCCTTTCTGACGTTGCCGCCTATCTAGAGATCGACCGCCAGAAGCTGGTGGAGGATCTCTTTGGACGGTAGCACCGTGGCGTATGCGCGAGAGTGAAGCTATCTGGCTGATCGCGAGGTTGCGAAGATTGACGAAAGGAGGAAGCGGAGATCATGAAAGCGGTCAGAGTGCACCAGCCCGGCGGACCCGAGGTGATGAAGCTGGACGAGCTGCCCACCCCCGCGCCCGGAGCGGGCCAGGCCCGGGTGAAGATCGAGGCCGCCGGGGTCAACTTCATCGACATCTACCAGCGCAGCGGCCTCTACAAGGGCCCCCTCCCCTTCGGCCTGGGGCTTGAGGGTGCGGGCACGGTTGAGGCCGTCGGCCCGAACGTCAGCGAGGTCAAGGTGGGGGACCGGGTGGCCTGGACGGGGGTGCCCGGCTCGTACGCGACGCACAACCTCATCCCCGCGGAGCGACTGGTGGTCCTGCCAGCGAAGCTCAGCTTCCAGGATGGCGCCGCAGCCATGCTCCAGGGGATGACGGCCCACTACCTCTCCCACTCAACCTATCCGCTCAAACCCGGCGACACCTGCCTGATCCACGCGGCGGCCGGCGGCGTGGGGTTGCTCCTCTGCCAGATGGCCAAGATGCGCGGGGCGCGGGTGATCGGCACCGTCTCCACCGACGCGAAAGCCAAGCTCGCGAGAGAGGCCGGGGCCGATGAGGTGATCCTCTACACCCAGCAGGACTTCGAGGCCGAGGTCAAACGGGTCACGGGAGGCAAGGGCGTCAACGTGGTGTACGACTCGGTAGCAAAGGACACCTTCGACAAGAGCCTGAACTGCCTGGCGCCGCGCGGCTACCTCGTCCTCTTTGGCCAGTCCAGCGGGCCCCTGCCGCCGTTCGACGCCCAGATGCTCGCCGCCAAGGGCTCCCTCTTCCTCACCCGGCCCAGCCTCAATACCTACACGGCGTCGCGCCAAGAGCTTCTCCAGCGCGCCGGCGAGGTGCTCGGCTGGATCGGCGCGGGAAAGCTCAGGCTCAGAGTCGAGCGCACCTTCCCGCTGGCAGAAGCTGCGGAGGCCCACAAGGCACTGGCCGGGCGGCAGACCACGGGAAAGGTCCTCCTGCTCCCGTGATCGGCTCAGAGCTCGCCTGAGATCGCGCGACCGGCCGCGACGGTGCCGTCCCTGACCGTCCCGTCGGGAAAGAGGCGGATGGCGCCAGCTGAGAGCGCTCGGCTCGCCGCCTCCTGGATCCGGCTGGCCGCGGCCGCCTCGCCGAGCCAATGGAGCATCATCGCCGCGGAGAGGACCATGGCGATGGGGTTGGCCCTGTCCTGTCCCGCGATGTCCGGCGCTGAGCCGTGCACCGGCTCGAAGTAGGCTCGCTCGTCTCCCAGGTTTCCTGACGGGCACATCCCGAGGCCGCCGATCGTGCCGCCACCCAGGTCGGAGAGCAGGTCGCCCAGGAAGTTCTCGGTGACGAGGACATCGAAGCGACCGGGGTCCTGGACCAGCGAGGCCGCGGTGGCATCGGCGTGGCGGCACTCCGGCTGAATGTCCGGATAGCCCTTCGCCACCTCCAGGAAGATCTGGCGGAAGTAGGCGAAGCCCCTGAGCACGTTGGCCTTGTCAACGCACGTGACGCGCCTCACCCCGTCCTTGGGAGCTCCCTGCCGGGTGCGGGCGAGCTCGAACGCCTTCCTCGCGATGCGCTCCACGCCTCGGCGGGTCATCAGCATGAAGTCGAGGGTGGCCTCGGGGCTGACAAAGCCCCGGCCGCGCGAGGCATAAAGCCCCTCCGTGTTCTCCCTCATCACGACGTAATCGATGGCCCCGGGCGCGAGCCCGCTTAACGCCGAGGCCACGCCGGGGTAGAGCCGGATGGGCCTGACGTTGGCATAGGCATCGAGCCCGGTCCTTAAAATTCCGCCCAGGACACCGGCCTCGGTCCCATCGGGAGCCCGCACCGCTGGATCGCCCACCGGCCCTTTGAGCACGGCGTTGGCGCGCTTGCACGCTTCGAAGGTCTCCTCCGAGAGCGCGCGACCCGTGCGCCGGTGCTCCCCCGCGCCGGCGGAGTGAAATTCCAGGTCGAGGGAAAAGGCGGCGCCTTTCTGAGCCGCCTCCAGCACGCGGAGCGTTTGCTCCACGATCTCAGGGCCGATTCCGTCGCCCGGGATCACGACCACGCGGTAGGTCTTCGTCGTGACCTCATGAAGCCGGGATCGGCCTTCGTCCCGGGCCCGTCTCCCGGGTGAGGCAGGCTGCGGCGAAGCCCAGAGCCTGAACCGCTCCCGCGGCGACGAAAGCCATGGGGAAGCTCCCCGTCAGGTCCACCACGCGCCCCAGCAGCACCGGGACGGTCAGACTGCCGATAAAGCAGAACGTGTTGACCACGCTGGTTCCCGTGCCGGCCAGCTCCCGCGGGAAGAGCTCCACCACCATCACGAAGGGCGTGACCATGCCGCCGAGGACGATCCCTGTTCCCAGGGCGACCGCCGCCGCCCCCAAGAGCGAGAGGCCGGGCACGACCCACGCAAAGATCAGGCTCACCAGACAGCTCAATGCCTGGCTGACGAGAAAGATGGCCTTGCGCCGGCCGAGCCGGTCTGACAGGAGCCCGGCCAGCGGCCAGGAGACGATGGTCCCGGCTGTCAGGAGGCTCGTCACGAAGCCCGCTTGGGAAAGCGCGAGGCCGAGGCGCGCGACCAGGAATGCCGGCATCCAGGTGACCAGGCTGAAGTAGGCACCGTAAAAGAGCATCACCGCGATATTAAAGGGCCAGAGCGCCCGGGTCGCGAGCACCTGCCAGAGCCCGGCGAGGGGCGAGCGCCCGGCCAGGGCGCCGGTCGGCCTCTCGCCGCCCGCTGCCGCGACCTGACGCACGAACAGCGCGATCAGAGCCAGCGTGAGCAGCACGGGGACCAGCGTGGTCGCATAGGCGATGCGCCAGCCCCAGCGTTCCGCCATGAGCGGGATCAAGAGAAGCGCGAGCGTCCCGCCCAGCCCCCCGCCGGCCGAGAGGATTCCCATGACCCACCCGCGCTCGCGCGCCGGGAACCACTCGCTGAGGAGCCTGAGACCCGGCACCCACACCGCGGCGGCTCCCAACCCCACCAGGGCGCGGGAGAAGAGGCTCTGGCCGTAGCCGCGGCTCAACGGGAAGGCCACCGTCCCGAGCGCGAGGATTGCCATGAACACCAGCATGACCCGGCGCGCGCCCCAGCGGTCGGTCAGGACTCCGATCGGGATCTGGACGAGGGCGTAGGTCCAGAAGTACGCGGTCATGATGGCGCCCGCAGCCGCGTAGGTCAGCCCAAGGTCGGCGACGAAGGTGGGGATGAGCGGCGCAAAGCCGACCCGGTGGATGTGGGTCTGCATGAAGCCGAGGGTCGAAACCGCGAGGATGACCCACCGGTAGGAGGTCATGGCCAGGGGGTTGTAGCACGCAGGTCGAGGCCCGTCAACCGCGGTGCAGCGGGAGGAGCGAGAGGAGGAGCGCGAGTATCGCCACAGCGCCCGCGACCACGAAGGCGTCATGGAAGCCGGCGAGAAAGCTTGCGCCGCGGCCTCCGAAGATGGCGCTCGCCAGGCTCACTCCCGCCACGATCCCGAGGGTCCGGCTCATGGAGATCATGCCGCCTGCGCCACCCTGCTGGGTGGGCGGGAAGCTCGCCATAAGCAGCCTCATGTTGGGGACCTGAAAGGCTCCCAACCCCAAGCCGACAAGGGCCAGGGCCAGAGCGACCTCCGCCCCGGGGCTTTGAGCGTCGAGCCGGCTGATCAGAAAGAGCCCCGCGCTCTCGGCGGCCAGGCCGAGGCCCACCAGCGGCCGGCCCCCGAAGCGATCGGTGGCCCAGCCGCTCACGGGCGCGGCCGCGGCGGTGCCGAGCGGGGTCAGCATGAAGAGCAGGCCTCCGGCTGTGGCGGAGAGATTCAAGACGTTCACCAGGTAATAGGGGGCGAGGAGCCAGACCGCGAACTGGGCGAGGTTGGCCAGAAAGGCCAAGGCATTGAGCTGGAGCACGTGGGGGCGCAGGACCTCACGCAGCCGGATGAGATGCCAGCGGGCCGCGACGCCGGGCGCCCCACTGAGGGCGGCGGGCGCGCCCAGGGCGAGAGCCGCGGCCAGAGGCGCCCGAAAGAGGTAGACCCAGCGCCAGCCGAGCGCGTCAACGAGGAGGCCGCCGATCAGCGGGCCGACGGCGAACCCCACCGCCATCCCCAGGGTAAAGAGGCCGAGCCCCCGGCCCTGCCTGTCGGCGGGCAGCGAAAGGGTGATCAGCGCCGGCGCGCTGCCGTAGACCAGCCCTCCACCCACGCCCTGGGCCACGCGGAAGCCGAGGAACCAGCCGTAGCTCGGGGCGAGCCCGCACGCCAGCACGCTCGCCGCAGTGAGCCAGAGCCCGGCGACAAACACCGGGGCCTGGCCCACCCGGTCAGCCAGGGCGCCGGCAGCATAGGCGGTGAGCGCATAGGTCAGAACATAGGTGATGACCACCCACTTGATCGCGGTTGGCCCGACCCCGAACGCCTCTGACATGGCGGGGAAGGCGATGTTGACCGCTGAGTCGAGCGAGACCGCCAGGGCCCCGAGGGCTGCGACGCCGGGCACCATGCCTTCACTTCTGCCACAGCGCGGCGTCCCTGAAAAGTCCCGGCTTCTCCCGCCCCTGGTCCCCGGCTGGGTGCCGTCGTAAAATAGCTGGGCGCTTCGCCACAGAACGCGAAGGCGCACCTGGAAAAGTTCCTGGCCCGCGCCATGAGCAAAGGCAAACCCGGCTCCTGGGGAGGACGAAATGCCCATCCAAGTCAACAAGGCTGTCATCGGTAAGGAGTACCCGCCCTTCGCGGTGACGGTGGAGCGCGGGAAGATCAAAGAGTTCGCCCGCGCCATCGGCGACCTGAACCCGTTGTACCTGGACCATGAGATCGGCCGGGCCTCCCCGTGGGGCGACAACATCGCGCCCCCCACCTTCCCCATCACCTTCCGCGACGAGCGCGCGGACAGCGGCGCGATGCTGAAGGATCTGGGTGTGGACATCTCGCGGGTGCTCCACGGTGAGCAGGAGTTCGAGTTCTTCCGTCAGATCCGACCCGGCGAGACCTTCCTCTGCCGGACCAAGATCACCGACATCTACGAGAAGGCTGGACGGAGCGGGCCTATGGCCTTCGTGGTGCGCGAGACTGCTGTGACCGACGGGGACAACGAGATCGTGGTCAAGATGCGCCACATCACCGTCATTCGCCTCTAGCTTGGAGGGGGCGCGATGCAATACGCGAAGGTGTACTTCGAAGATGTGCAGGTGGGGGACGAGATGCCGGCGCTGGTCAAGCCCCCGATCCAGCGGATCCAGCTCACCCGCTATGCCGGGGCCTCCGGCGACTTCAACCCGATCCACGTGGATGAGGAGTTCGCCAAGACCGCGGGCATGGGCGGGGTGTTCGCCCACGGGATGCTTTCCATGGGCTTCGTGGCCCAGTCCCTGACCGACTGGCTCGGCGCCGGGAGCATCCAGAAGCTCGGGGTCCGGTTCGCGGCGCTCGTGCGGCCCGCGGACGTGATCACGTGCAGGGGAACGGTGCTGGCCAAGTCATCCAAGGACGACCAGCACCTGGTCGAGCTGGAGGTGTGGGCGGAGAACCAGAAAGGCGAGAAG
>JACQRS010000168.1 GCA_016206385.1 Candidatus Rokuibacteriota bacterium
AGATCGAAATGCCGGATCAGCTCCTCCCGCGCGACGATTTCCTGATGGCCGTGGGACCTGCCGAGGCGCGCCAGGTAGTTCACCATGGCCTCGGGGAGGATGCCCGCGTCCCGGAAGGCCAGCACCGAGGTGGCGCCGTGGCGCTTGGAGAGCCGGCTGCGGTCGGGCCCCAGGATCATCGGGATGTGGGCGAAGACCGGCGTGGGGTACCCGAGCGCCGCGTAGCACAGGATCTGCTTCGGCGTGTTGGAGAGATGGTCGTTCCCGCGGATCACGTGGGTGATCTTCATCGTCACGTCGTCCACGACCGCGCAGAAGTTGTAGGTGGGGGTGCCGTCGCTGCGCACGAGGATCCAATCGTCCAGTTGGGCGTGGTCAAAGGTGACCTCGCCGTGAACCAGGTCCCGCACCACAGTCTGCCCCGTGAGGGGAATCTTGAGGCGCAGGACGTGGGGGACATGGGCGGGGACGTTGGCGTCCCGGCAGCGGCCGGAGTAGCGGAAGGTCTCCCCCCGCGCCTGAGCCGCGCTCCGCTCGGCCTCCAGCTCCTCGGGCGAGCACGCGCACCGGTAGGCTTTGCCCTCGGCCAGGACGCGCTCGGCGTGGGCCCGGTAGATCTCCAGCCGGTCGGTCTGCCGGTACCCGGGCGTGGGGGGGCCTTCGTCCCAGTCGAGGCCGAGCCACCTGAGCGCCTCGACAATGGCGGCGATGGACTCCTCCGAGGACCGGGAGCGGTCGGTGTCCTCGATCCGGAGGAGGAAGCTGCCCCCGTGCCGGCGGGCAAACAGCCAGTTGAACAGGGCGGTGCGCGCGCCGCCCACATGGAGATGCCCCGTCGGACTGGGTGGAAAGCGGACCCGAACCTGCTCAGCCATCGAAGGTCGAGGCGACGCCTTACAGGCGGATCACGTGGGGCAGGGGGCCGGGCTCGCCGCCGGTGGCGTTCCGCGTGTCCAGAACCAGCGTGGCCTCCCGAACGACCCGCTTCGGATCGAACTCCGGGTGGTTGGTGAGGATGAGCACCAGATCCCACGCTGTCAGGTCCACGGTCTCCCAGGAGAGGGAGGTGAGGCACTCCTGCCCGAGGGTGAACTCCGGGACATGAGGATCCACGTAGGCGACCTTGGCGCCCTTGGCGCGGAGCAGCTCCATGATCTCCACCGCCGGTGACTCGCGCGTGTCACCCACGCCCGGTTTATACGCCACGCCCAGGACGAGGATGGTGGCCCCGCGCACGTGCTTGCCGCGGTCGTTCAGCGCGTCTGCCGCGAGTTGAACCACGTAGCCGGGCATCTGCTGGTTGATCTCGTCCGCGAAGGTGATGAACCTGGGCTCATGGCCCGCGAGCCGCGCCCTCCAGGAGAGGTAGTAGGGGTCCGTCGGGATGCAGTGTCCGCCAATGCCCGGGCCCGGGTAGAACGGCATGTAGCCGAACGGCTTGGTCGCTGCCGCTTCGATGACCTCCCAGACCGACAGGCCGAGCCGTCGGCACAGGAGCGCCAGCTCGTTCACGAGGGCGATGTTGACGCTGCGGAACACATTCTCGAACAGCTTTACCATCTCGGCGACCTGCGGGCTCGAGACCAGCACCACCTGTTCGATGATCTGGCTGTAGAGGATCCGGGCGAGCTCCACGCAGGTGGGCGTGACCGCGCCGACCACCTTGGGGATGCGGGAGAGGTCGTAGTGCTTGTTGCCGGGGTCGATCCGCTCGGGGGAGAAGGCCAGGAAGAACTCCCGCCCGACCGTGAGCCCGCGGGCCTGAAAGCGCGGGAGCAGCACCTCCTCGGTGGTCCCGGGGTAGGTCGTGGACTCGAGAATCACGAGCTGACCCGGGTGGAGGATCCGGGCCACGGCGTCGGCAGCCGCCACGATATACGAGATGTCGGGCTCCTTAGACTTGCCGAGCGGCGTGGGCACGCAGATGAGGATGGCGTCGGCCTGGGTCAGAAGCTCCGCGTGGCTGTTGACGGTGAAGCGGCCCGACCGGAGCAGCTCGACGAGGGTGCTCGAGGAAACATCCTCGATCGGGCTGTCGCCCGACTGCAGCCGGGTCACGCGCGCCGGGTCGGCGTCAACCCCGAGCACGCGAAAGCCGGCTTTTCCGAAGGCGATGACCAGGGGCAGGCCAACGTAGCCCAAGCCGACGATGCCGACCGTGGCACTTCGCTGCTCAAACCTCAGGCGAAGCTCCCGGGCGATCTCGCTCATGACTCGCATTTTACCCGATCGGCCAGGGCTTGATGTACTGCTTTCGCCACGGTCTCGGTCTCGGCGTCGGTCAGCTCGGGGTAGCACGGCAGCGACAGGACCTCGCGGGAGGCCTGGCAGGCGCGGGGGAAAGCCTGCTCGGGGCTCGACACGATCTCCCGGAAGAGGGGCTGGGCCGGAAGCGGCAACGGGTAATGGACCGCCGTCTCCACCCCGAGCTCGGCTAGCGCCCTGGCCAGGGTGTCGCGGGCGCGGAAGCGCACGGTGTACTGCTGATAGACGTGGCGGGCCGGTGGCCGCTCCACCGGCAGCGCCAGCGGCAGCCCGCCGAGGAGGGCGGCGTAGCGGGAGGCGAGCCGGCGCCGCGCCTCGATCCACCCGGGCAGGTGGCGGAGCTTGACGCGGAGGAGCGTGGCTTGAAGCTCGTCCAGGCGGCTGCACCAGCCCAGCTCCGCGTGGTGGTACCGCTCGCGCGCGCCGTGATGGCGGAGCCGCCTCACGCGCTCCGCCACATCCGCCCGGTCGGTCACCACCATGCCCGCATCCCCGCACGCGCCCAGGTGCTTGGTGGGGTAGAAAGACAGGCACGCCGCATCTCCCCACGCCCCCACCGGCCGGCCCGCGTACGCGGCGCCCACCGCCTGCGCGGCGTCCTCCAGCAGGGCGAGGCCCCGGCCCCGCGCGATGGCCGTGAGCCGATCCATCTCCGCCGGGTGGCCGTAGAGGTGCACCGCGACGATGGCCCGCGACCGGGGCGTCATGGCCCGCTCGACCTCGGCCGGGGCCAGCGCGAACGTGTCGAGGTCGATGTCCGCGAAGACCGGCCGGGCACCCACGTGGAGGATCGCCGAGGCCGATGCGACGAAGGAGAACGCCGGCGTGATCACCTCGTCGCCGGGCCCGATGCCGAGCGCGGTCAGCGCCAGCCTCAAGGCGTCGGTGCCCGACGCCACGCCGACCGCGTAGCTCGCGCCGCACAGGGCGGCCAGCTCCCGCTCCAGCGCCTCGCCCTCGGCGCCGAGGACGAACCGGCTTGAGTCGAGCACGCGCTCCACGGCGGCGAGGAGCTCCGCCTTCAGCGCCGCGTGCTGTCGGGTGAGATCGATCTGCGGGATCACTGGGGCCGTCCGCGCCCGCTCATCGGCCCACATGCCCGAGGCCGAGGAGGTTCAGCCTGAACCGGAACTCGTCCTCGTTTTTCGCCCGGTTCACATACTCGAGCCCGAGACTCCAGCACGAAAAGCGCAGGTCCGTGCCGAAGCGGCTCTCCACCAGGGTCCCGCTCCGCGCGTCCCAGTTGGTGCCGCCGCTCACCTCCATGTACCTGGAGAGCTTGGCCTTCACCTCTCCCCGCACGAACTCGATCTGCTCCTGGTCGTTGAAGCGGGTCCCCACGGTGGCGCTCACATCTCGGATGGCAGCGGTCATGTCGGTGTTCAGCGTCCGGAGCCCCAGGCCGTACAGGTTGTAGCTGGCATCGCCCCGGAAGCGGAAGATCCGGTTCGGCTGGACGGCGAGGTCGCCCTGGAGGTCCCCGAAGGGCTCGGCATCCGGCAGCACGTTGTAGGCATGGCTCAGCGTGAGGCGGGCGAGCTCCCAGCGCACCGGCTCCTGGCCCGCAGTCGCCACGGTCTTGGCGTTCATGCGGTTGGTGAGCGAGTAGGTGAGCTTGCTGACCTTCCCGATGCTGTCGATGCCGAGATCGGTCTGGGGGAGCCCCGTCGAATTCACGACGCCTCCGCCGGTATCGAACTGGGGAAGTCCCTTCTGGTTCACGCCCTGGATGGCCGTGTAGTTCACCCGCGGCTCGATCAGGTGCTGGAGGCGGGCAATCCCGGCGGCGCCGCCCAGGTCATAGACCCGCGAGGCGCGGGCTTCGAGGTCGGCCCCGACCTCCCCTTGAGCGCGAATCTGCGACGTGTCCTCGGTCACCTCCACCTCGAACTGACCGTCCCGGGTCAGGCGCTTCCCGACCACCCGCGTGTCGTAGTATGTCCCGCGGCC
>JACQRS010000169.1 GCA_016206385.1 Candidatus Rokuibacteriota bacterium
CGTTGGTGGTGGGGCTGAACCTCCTGATTGACCTCTCCTATGCCTTCCTGGACCCCCGTATCCGGTACCGGTAGAAGGCTCGGAGGGGGGCTTCGCCCCCCTTCCGAAACCTCCCCCCAGGGGTCGCTTGCGCGGGCGGAGCGCGCGCTCGAACCCGGCGCGAGGGCAGCCGGGGTAAGGCTCCGGGAGCTCCCGCGGACCCGGCCCTGGTACGCCGACGTCTGGATCCAGATGCTCCGCCGGAAGCCCCTGGGCACGCTGGGCGGCGTGATCGTCGCCGTCATGCTGGCGGCAGCCATCTTGGCCGAGGTAATCTCGCCGTACGGGTTTGCCCAGACCAACCTCCGCGAGCGGTTCATCAGCACGAGCGTCACCCACTGGCTCGGCACCGACCAGCTCGGCCGGGACCTCCTCACGCGTCTCATCTACGGCGCGCGAATCTCGCTGTTCGTGGGCTTCGGCGCGGTCGCGCTCGGGAGTGTGATCGCGACGGTGCTCGGCGTCCTCTCCGCCTACTTTGGCGGCCGGCTGGACCTCCTCCTCCAGCGGGCCGTGGACGCCTGGATGGCGTTCCCGCCGCTCCTGCTCCTCATGTCCATCATGTCGCTGGTGGGGCCCAGCATCTTTAACATCACCGCGGTGCTCGGCATCGCCTTTGGGATCCAGAACTCCAGAATCATCCGCGGGGTCGCGCTGTCTATCAAGGAGCACACCTACGTCGAAGGGGCGCGCGCGGTCGGCTCCGGGCACTTGCGCATCACCGCCGGGCACATCCTGCCCAATGTGCTGCCGACCATCATCGTGGTCGCCACCACCGGCCTCTCCACCGTCATCCTGACCGAGGCGAGCCTGTCGTTCCTGGGCCTGGGGATCCCGCCGCCCTACCCCACGTGGGGCGGCATGCTCTCGCTTGCCGGGCTCGACCACATGTATCAGGCCCCGTGGCTGGCCATCTGGCCGGCCGTCGCGCTCTCGCTCGCGGTCTTCGGCTTCAACATGCTCGGTGACGCCCTCCGGGATCTTCTGGATCCCCGCCTGAAGGGCGGTTGAGGAGACCCCCCAATGCCGCTCTCGCCTGCCGAGTTCGCTTCACGGCTTCTCGAAGAAGCAACGGAAACGCACCCCTGGCTCCACCATCCGCTCTTTCGGTTGATTGACCGGGGCGAGCTGAGCCGGGCCCAGCTCCAGAGCGTGATCCGGCAGCAGGGGTGCTTCTTCCTCGATACCCTCAGACATGCCGCGTGGAAGATCATCTCCGTGGGTGGCTACACACCCACGCCGGAAGATCTCGAGCGCCAGCGCGCCCTCATCCCCCTGGTCGTCGAGGAGGGCGGGGAGGACACGGTCGGTGGGAAGACCACCGCCCACGCCTACCTCTTCGTCAGGCTGGCGGAGGGGCTGGGGATCTCCAAGGACGAGGTCTTCACCACCGCGTATCTTCCCACCACGATCATCGAGAAGAACGAGCTGTTTCTGCTCCAGCGCTCCTCCACGCTCGAGGCGCTCTGCGGCGGGAACATCGCGACCGAATCCATCAACCCGATCCACATGCAGAAGATGGCCGAGGCGATGGAGAAGCACTACGCAGTGGCGCGCGCGGCGCTGGATTTCTACTACGTGCACATGGAGGTGGAGGGCGACCACGCCGATCGCGCCGTGCGGCTGCTGGAGAAGCTAGCGGTGACCGAGGAGGAGCAGGCGCGGGGTCTGCTCGCGATGCGGCGCGCGATCACGGCGCGACGGATCTGCGCCGACGGGATGCTGGAGGCGTTCGTCGGACGGAGCGCGCGATGAGGCGGGTTGCGCGGACCCGCCTTTCTGGGGGTCAGACCGGCGTGATATACTTTGATCGTTGACGTGGGCGTGATGGCGAAGGATTCCTCGTGTCCGGTTATCTCCCAGTCCTGATCTACGCCGCGCTGATCGTCGCCTTCGCGGTGATCTCGCTGGCCGTGGCGGCCGCCCTCCGGCCCGCCCGGCCGGAGCCCCAGAAGCTCATGAACTACGAGTGCGGAGCCGAGCCGATCGGCGAGGCGTGGTACCAGTATCCGGTGGGGTTCTACCTGGTGGCCCTGGTGTTCATCGTGTTCGACGTGCTCTCCGTGTTTCTGTTTCCCTGGGCGTTGACCCTCCGCGGTCTCGGCCTCTACGCGGTCGGCCTCATGGCTCTCTTTCTGGGGATCCTCTTCCTGGGCTGGCTGTACGCCTATCGGGAAGGGGTGCTGGAATGGAAGTGAAGTCGCCGACCCCGCAGGTGCCGATGCCGGGCTGGCGGGAGTTCAGGGACCTCCAGGAGTGGGAGACGTTTCATCAGGAGCGGCCGACCGACGACAAGGCCTCCGCCGTCGCCGAGCGGCTCTTCGAGACTGTCGAGAACTTCCCCGGCGGCTGGATCGCCATCAGCTCGACGGAAAAGCTCTTCAACTGGGCACGGAAGTCCTCCATCTGGCCGGTGACCTTCGGCCTGGCCTGCTGCGCCATCGAGATGATGGCCACGTTCGCCTCACGCTTCGACGTGGAGCGCTTCGGGATGGTGACCTGGGCGTCGCCGCGCCACTCGGATCTGATGATCGTCTCGGGCACGGTCACGATC
>JACQRS010000026.1 GCA_016206385.1 Candidatus Rokuibacteriota bacterium
ACGATGCTCACAGACCCGAGGAATAACGCCAGCACCTTCGGGAAGAAGTCCGGGCCGGCGAACGAGACCGGGAAGTGGGGCAGACGCGACACCTGCCAATACGTGACGAGACTCACGAGCAGCCCCAGGACTCCGGCCATCTTTTCAGGCAAATGCGTCGCCATGTCCACGCCGCCCGGGCGTCTCGCCCACGCCCATCGGCTACTTCGCATAGCCGATGCCCTTCAGGGTGGTGACCACCATCGGGTATTGCTGCGCCGCGAACTTCTGGAAGTCGCCGTTGCTGCGGTAATGGAGATCGTAGTTGGATTTCTTGGCCAGCTCCTGGTACTCGGGGTCGTCGTACGCCTTCTTGAACGCGGACGCCAGCTTGGATTTCACTGCCACAGGGCCGCCCTTGGGGATGCCGACCGCGCGCCAACTCTCGAACCCGCTCTCGCTGATCCCCAGTTCCTTGATCGACGGCACGTCGGCGTAGTCCCGAAGCCGCTCGGCGCCGAAGGAGAGGAGCATACGGAGCGTGCCCGCCTTGATGTGCTGGGCCGCCAGGGTGGTGGTGTTGACGTCGGCATCGACGTGCCTGCCCAGCTCCGCTGCCAGGATCTCCGCCGAGCCCTTGAAGGGGACGATATTGAACTTCACACCGTACTTCTTCTCCACGAGGTAGGCCGCCTGGTGGAGGAGGCCGCCGAGCCCCGTCGTCCCGACCTTGATCCCGCCCGGCCGGGCCTTGGCGGCGTTGACCAGCTCCTGCAGGGTCCGGTATGGCGAGTCTTTGTGGACGTAGATGCCCATCGGCTGGTGGGAGAACTGGAGTAGGTAGTCGAACGTGTCGAACTTCACGTCGGAGCCCATGGCCTGGTTGGTGAGCACGTCGAACGTCACCAGGGTGATGGTGTAGCCGTCCGGCTTTGCCTTGCTCGCGTAAGTCCACGCGACCGCGCCGTTGCCGCCCACCTGATTGACCGGCATGATCGCCTGCCCGAGGTGCTTCTCGGCGTACCGTGCTAGCATGCGGACGGCGAGGTCGCTCGCCGACCCCGGTGTCCACGGGATGACGAGCTCCAAGGCCTTCGTCGGGTACTGTGCGGCCGCCGGCACCGCGAGCATCACCAGCACGACGAGGACAGTCACGGCAATGAGATGCACTCTCGTCCTGGACATGGTTATTCCCCTCCTCGCCCGTCGCGCGACCCGCGCCGGGCCGATGTCGCGTCCGGTCGCTGAAACGCCACGCGCTCTCTATTCCGGAAACATGGGCAGGGCGTAATGTCTGGCGTTCCTGATATGGGCCCGCATCCGCTCTTCGGCGAGGTCCGCGTCCCCAGCCGCCATCGCCTCGAAGATCGCCCGGTGCTCTTCGAGGGCCACCAGCGCGCGATCCTTGGAGAGGCCGAGTCGCAACCGGATCAGCCGGCTCTGTCCATGGATGGTCTGCATGAAACTGATCAGCCGGTCATTCCCGCTTACCTCGACGACGTAGACGTGGAAGTCGAACGGCTCCGTGAGGAGGTAATCGTCAACAGCCAGGCCGGCGCCCTTGGCCTCGAGATCCTCGAACGCCTTCCGGAGCTCGTTGATCTGTTCGGGCGAGAGGTTCGCCGCCGCGAGCCGGACGGCGAGGGCCTCGAGGTACTCCTTCACATCGAGGATGTCGACCACCTGCTTCTTCGTGAGGTTGACGACGAAGGTCCCGCGGTGCGGACGCACCGTCACGAGCCCCGCGTACTCGAGCCGCTTCAGGGCTTCGCGGACCGGCGACCGGCTGACGCCCAGCTTGCGCGCCAGCGCTACATCGTTCAGTCGTACCCCGGCCGGCAGCTGCCCCAGGCGGATGGCCTCGTGCAGCACATCGAACGCGCGCTGCCCGAGCGTGGACAACTGAATCGGCTGGGTGAACTCCCGCTCCTCGATGCTGTAGCTCATTCCGAATCTGACCCTCCGTATTTTGGATTCTGAATATCACCGATCCGGACGACATGGACAATGGTGCACGCCCCTCATTTTTCTGGTGCAATCGGTGAGGCCGCCGGTCGGTGCAGCCCGCGCGCGCCGAACACCCCGCATGGAGAACGCGGGCGCGCCGTTAGCCGGCGGAAGGCCAGGGACGTGATCCGCGCGCGCCAGGTCCGGG
>JACQRS010000164.1 GCA_016206385.1 Candidatus Rokuibacteriota bacterium
CATCATGAGGGCGAAAAACTCCGCGGGGCCGAAGCGGAGGGCTAACCGGGCTAGAGGCGGAGCCAGGAACATGAGGCCCACAACGCTCACCGTCCCCGCAATGTAGGAGCCGATGGCGGCGATGGCGAGCGCGGCGCCGGCCCGGCCCTTCCGGGTCATGGCGTAGCCGTCGATGCACGTCATGACCGAGGCCGCCTCGCCCGGAATGCGCATCAGGATCGAGGTCGTTGAGCCGCCGTACATGGCGCCGTAGTAAATCCCGGCGAGCAGCACGATGGCCGTGGTGGCGTTGAGGCCGAAGGTGGCCGGGAGCAGGAGGCTGATCCCCGCCAGCGGCCCGACTCCGGGGAGCATCCCCACCAGGGTTCCGATCACGCACCCGACGAAGGCGTAGAGGAGGATCGAAGGGCTGAGCGCGACCGAGAAGCCGAGGGAGAGATTCTGGAGGGTCTCGACCATCTCTAGAAGTCCCAGGGACCGCGCGGCAGCTGGACCCTCAGCAGGTTATGGAAGACATAGTACGAGCCGAGCGAGAGCGCGAGCGACAGGATCCCCACCAGGAGCGGGCGCTTCCGCTCCACCACCCCGAGGAGCACCACCAGGATCACGAGGGTGGTGAGCCGGTAGCCGATCCGCTCCAGGGCCAGGGCGGCAAAGGCGCAGGTCCCCAGGATGGCGAGGGCGTGCTTGCCCTCGCCCCAATCCAGGGATCTGAACGCCACCGAGTCTCCGCCGAGGACCACGATCACGATCCCCAGCGCCCCGAGGATGATCGCGAGGAGGGTCGGCATGTATCCGGGCCCGGGGTTATAGAGCGTCCCCACGGGAAGCTTCCGGGCCTCCCAGCTCACGCCGAGGGCCAGGAGGACCAGGGTCACCCCGCTGACGCGGTCAACGCTCCACATGCCGTCTCTGGCTCCGGCCGCGGCCCATCGCTAGTAGCGGTTCGCGATCGGCAGCTCGTCGGCCGGGAAGAGGGTGATGACCTGGGCGCCGCTCGGCGTCACGATCACCTCTTCCTCGATGCGGGCGGCCGAGATCCCGTCGGTGGCCGGGCAGTAGGTCTCCACGGCGAACAGCATGCCGGCCTCGATCTCCATCGGGTCGGTGAACGAGTTCAGGCGGCTGATGATGGGCCGCTCGTGGAGGCCCAGGCCGATCCCGTGGCAGAAATTCAAGCCGAAGGCGGCCATCTCGCTGTCGAAGCCGATCTGCTGGGCCTTGGGGAACGCGCGCGCGATCTTATCGGTGGCGACGCCGGGCTTGATGAGCGCGATCGCCTCGTCCATCCACTCACGCGCCTTCCGGTACGCGTCCACCTGCGGCTGAGTCGCGCGACCCTAGTAGAACGTGCGTTAGTAGCAGGTCCGGTAGCCGATGAAGGACATGATGATGTCGAAGAACGCCTGGTCGCCAGGGCGGATCACGCGGTCGGTGAAGTTGTGGGGGTGCGGGCTGCAGCGCTCGCCCGAGATGGAGTTGATCGCCTCCACGCAGTCGGCCCCCAACCCGTAGAGGCGCTTCGTGGCCAGCGCGACGATCTCGTTCTCGCGCACGCCGGGCTTGAGCGCCTCATAGATCTCGTGGTACACGCCGTCCACCATCGCGGCCGCCATGTTGAGCAGCGTCAACTCGTCCTGGCTCTTGATCATGCGCGCCTCGAGCATGGCCTGCTGGCCATCGCGCACCTGGATCCCGAGCTCCTGTAGCGCGAAGAGGAACGGCGGCTCAACGACGTCGATGCCGAGCGGCATCTCGCCCACGCCCTCGGCCTTCAGGATGTCCTTGATCTCTTGCGCCGCCTGCTTGAACAGGCCCGCCTTCGGCGCGACGGCGCCTCGGAGGCCCACCATGCCGGCCAGCGACTGCTTCTCCGGGATCCACGGCGCGTAGAGCCGGTGGTGCCGGGCTGCCGAGCCGAAGTCCCACACCCAGGGCTCGCCGTTCCCGGTCAGGAGGCACCAGCGCGTCAGCTTGTCGCGCGCCCACTCACCGATGACCGTGCTGGAGACGTAGCGGATGCTGTGTTGGTCGAAAAGCAGCAGGGCACCCAAGCCCGACCTGGCCAGCGCCTGCCGGACCCGCCCCAGCCGGTAGGCGTGAAGCCGCCGGAAGTCCACCCGCTCCTCGAAGTCAACCTGCATGTGCCCCGGTGCCTGCAGCGGCCGGTCCCACCGGTGCCGGGGGTCGGGGGTCTCAGGGGTGATCGGCTTCGGCCTTGGTGACACGTGCTTGCGGGCCATGGCTTCCCTCCTTGCGGAGATTGTCATGCACCTCCCGTCGATTTCGGGCTCCCGGGGAGCCCGCTCATCCATGCCAGGACGTCGAACACCACCGCGAAGTCGTAGTCGCCGAGGCCGAGCCCCCTCGCCATCGTCAGCCACTCGTGGGCGAGCGCGGTGGTGGGGAGGGGCACACCCACCGCCCGGCCCTGGTCCAGGGCGAGCTGGAGGTCCTTCTGGATCTTGGGCACGCTGAACCACGCCTCGGCCGGCATCCGGCCCACCACGAACGGGCCGCGGTACTTCACCATCGGGGAGGCCATGACGGACTTGAGCAGCGCCTCAACGGCCACCTCGCGGGCGATGCCCGATTTCTCGGCCAGGAGCACGGCCTCGCTGAACGCGAGCATCTGGACCGGGAGGGTCAGGTTGCTCGCGACCTTCATACACTTGGCCAGCCCGAGGGGGCCGACGCGGGTGACCGCGGCGCCGATCGCCAAGAGATACGGCCTCACCCGCTCCAGCGCATCCGGATCGCCACCCACCATGAACGAGGCCTGGCCCTGCTCGACCGTGATCGTGCTGCCTGACACCGGGGCGTCGAGCATCGCGGCCCCACGCGCTGCGACCGCCTCGCCGATCTCCCGGGTGACCGCCGGGCTCACAGTGCTCATCTCCACATACACGCTCCCGCCGCTGAGGCCGGCAACGATGCCGTCAGGCCCGAGGGCGACGGCGCGCAGGGCTCGGTCATCCATGACCATGCTGAAGACCACCTCGCACGCCTCGGCCACCGCGCGCGGCGAGTCTGCCACGCGCAGGCCAGCAGCCACGAGCGACTGGGCCCTGGCGCGCGTCCGGTTGTAGCCCACCACGGCGTGCCCGGCGTCGAGCAGCCGCCTGGCCAGGCGGCTGCCCATGGCGCCGAGGCCGACGAAGCCGAGCGTCGCCATGCGCGCGGGATCAGCGCAGGTGCTCGGCCATGAAGTCCGCCACGAGGGGCCGGTACCTGTAGATGATGTTGTTGCACACGTGGTTGCCCTCCAGATAGCACACCCACCACTTGGGGCCGCTCGCCTGCTCGTAGGTGCGGTAGGGATCCGCGGGCGGGATCAGGTTGTCCTTCTCGCCGTGCACCACGAGGAGGGGGGCCGTGATGTTCTTGGCCACCCCCGACAGCGTCGCGCCCCGGGTCTTCACCTGGAGGTCCGACGCGTCCTTGGCGCCCCAGATGTGCATCAACCGCTGCCGGTGAAAGTCGTCGCGCAGCGGACGCTCCTCCAGGCTGTGGAAGCCGCCGCAGGAGGCCACCGCCTTGACCCGGTGCTCGAACGCCGCGCACCGAGGGGCCAGGTAGCCGCCCAGGCTCACCCCGCAGATTCCCACGCGACTCGCATCCACGTCATCTCGCGACTTCAGGTAGTCGATGGCGGCGGTGGCCGCCACCTCGAAGTCCACCCGCATCTTCATCCGAAACCAGACCTCGCCCTGTCCCGGGCCGTCGAGGGTCAGGGTAGCGAGTCCCCGGCGCAGCAAGAAGCGCTCGAAGGTCGCGTGCTCCTCCTTCGTGGAGTCGAGGCCCGAGATGAAGAGCACCACCGGCGGGCGTGTGATCCCCCGCGGCTTCCGCAGGTAGGCAGGCAGTTGGATGTCCTCGAGCGGAAACTCCACCCGCTCGCCGGGGGGATCCACGAACGGCAGGGCCCTCCCGTAGCACTCGACGCGCTTGGCGTGGCCGGCGGCGTACTCCTCCAGGTTGTTCACCCAGCAGAAGACGGCGAAGTGGTAGGCGATGGCAGCCCGGTAGTACGCCTCGCCTGCGGTGACGACGCGGCCGCTGTTGGAGGCCTCGACCGCTAGGTCCTCGTGCTTTTTGCCGAGCCCGGTCCAGGCGCCGTACCACTGCTCCCAGCGTTCCAACCCCTCCACGGTCCAGCGGTAGTCGTTCACGTCCACGCCGTTCGCCACAAAGCGCGGCTGCCAGCTCTTGATCACGTTGGCGAGGATCTGGTCCGGCATGGCGCGGCTCTTCCTGCGCGGTCCGTCGTCCCGTCCGGCGTCGGCGCGTGACGAAGGCGCAGCTCTTCGCCCGCGGCGGCTCCTGCTTGGCGCGGGCACTCTACCACGCCGGGCGCGTGAACGCAAGGCGGCGCGCCCTGCCCGACGTGCCCGCGTGTTGACTTTAGAGGGGAAAATTTGTAGGCTCAATCCGCGGCGCGGGCCTGGCGAGATTCCCGTCGAGGTGATCCCAACGTAGAGGAGACGCCTGCATCCCGGCCAA
>JACQRS010000165.1 GCA_016206385.1 Candidatus Rokuibacteriota bacterium
ATTCAGGGTCTAGTGCCCGCAAGGGTGTCGGGGTTCGAGTCCCCGCTTCGGCACCATAGCTCTCCCCGCTGTCGGCTGATTATATCCCTGTCCCGGGCTTCCCGCTGTGATCCCGCCTAGATCCAGCCCTTCCACCAGTAGAGCCCCAACGCCACGTACTCGTAGAACACAACTCCGGCCAGATTGAGCCGATAGATGGCCTTCCCCGGCGTGAGGGCGAACCACCATTGCCACCCGGGTTGTGGCGACGGGGCCTTGAGTACCGGGTCTGTCGTCCCTGGAAGCGCTTGGACCCCGGCCTTCTGGAAAGCCAGGAGCGCCCGGTAAGAGTGAGCGGGCGATGTGACGAGGATGACCGACTTCATCTCGCGCGCCCGAACGATCCCGGCAATGGCCCGGGCCTGCTCTGACGTCCGTTTGGCCTCTGTCTCGACGATGAACTTCTCCGGAGAGAACCCCAGTTCGAGAGCGACCCGCGCCATCTGGCCGGATTCGGACAGCTCCGGGATGTCGGGGTTCCCGCCGGTCATGATCACGACGGGCGCGTAGCCCTCCCTGAAGAGGCGGAGCGCGTAGACCAGACGCTCAAGCGTGCGCCCCTGCACCGAGCCGTCAAATCTGACCCCGGCGCCAAGGACGACAATGGCATCCGCCTTCTCGAGCGGGGCGTCGGTCGCCAGCGTCCTGATCGCCCAGTCGGGCAGAGGGGTCTGGGTGATGACCAGCATGACCGCGCCGATCGGGGCGAGTCCCCAGCGGACACACAGCGCGAGGACGGCCCGCAGTCGCGGCAACGCGGTGGGCTTACGACGGGCCCAGGCGGTCCGGCTGAGCCAGGCGCGGATGGGTCCCGTGCCACTCCTCAACGAGGCGGTGGGGCAGCCCGAGCCGGTCCAGCGCGCGCGCCAGGGTGTGGGTAATCAGATCCTCGATTTGCTTCGGGCGGTGATAGAACGCGGGCATGGGCGGGAGGAGGATCGCCCCCATTCCGGCGAGGGCGAGGAGACAGCGCAGGTGCCCCGCGTGGAGCGGGGTCTCCCGGACAAGGAGGATCAGCGGGCGCCCCTCCTTCAGCGTGACGTCAGCAGCGCGCGCGATCAGGGTGTCGGACCGGCAGTAGGCGACCGCGGAGGCGGTCTTGATGCTGCACGGCGCGATGATCATCCCCCCGGTGCGAAAGGAGCCCGAGGCCAGGCTCGCCCCGATGTCCTTGTTGTCGTACACCCGGTGGGCCAGTGCCTCCACATCGCGCACCGCGTAGTCGGTCTCCTCGACGATCGTGCGCTTGCCCGGAGCGGAGATCACCAAGTGGATCTCGACCTCCGGGATGCCCCGCAGCAGCTCGAGCACACGGATCCCGTAGATGACGCCGGTGGCGCCAGTGATGGCGACGGCGATGCGTTTGGTGGGAGTCACGGGCGACCCATGGCGGCGCTAGAGGCGAAACCGCTTCTTGAAAACCTCGTCGCGGGTCTTCTCGTAGAGCACCTCCCACTCCGGGCTGCCCTCGATGATGGGGCGGGAGTAGGAGGACAGAGTGCGCCGGACTTCTTGGTCGATGGACTCCTCCAGCTTGGTCTCGTCGGTGAGGACGCGCGCCACCTCCACACGAAGCTCCTCGCCACCTTTCAGCGCCACCCCTTCGGTGGCCTGAAGCTCGGCGACGATCCGGTCAGCGAGGTGGTAGATCCGCTCCCGGCTCATGCGCATCAGAGCATGAACCCCCGTTCCTGGGTAAGTCTCAACGCCGATGGCGACGCGCTTAACCCATTGCTCCTCAGCATCAGAGAACGAACCCCCGCTCTCTGGCGAGCTTACCCTTCACCAAGGAGAGGAGGCGCCGGTAGTCCACTGCCGTGTCCTTGATCGCCTTGGTGTGCTCCTGGAGAATCTGGCGGGCGTCAGTGTCGAGCCGCTCCTCCGCCTGGAGGTTCTCGAGCAGCACCTTGCGGACCGCGGCCTGGGCCTTGGCCTCATCCTTGGCGTCGACGAGCTTTTTCACGCGGAGCCGCTTGACCACAGCCCCTGCCACCCGCTCGGCTAGGTCCTCGCGTCGAGACATCGTTTCAACACCGGAGTGCCTCGAATCGCTCAAAGACTACACGGGGAAAGTCAGGGGTGTCAAGGAAAAGGCCGCGAGAAATCGAGCGGAAGCGCGTTTCAGGCCACCGGCAGGCTGACCGTAACGCAACTCCCCTGCCCTGGCGAACTGCTTACCCGGACGGCGCCTCCATGGGCCTCAACCAGGGACTTCACCAGGGCGAGACCGAGCCCCAGGCCCCGGACCCCGGCGGCGGCCGGCTGGCCTGCCCGGTAGTACTTGTCGAAGATCCGGCCGATCGCCTCCGGCGGAATTCCCACACCTCGGTCCTCCACCTCGATGTCCACAAACCCGGGATCGGCAGCGGATTGGGCAGCCCGGAGAAGCACTGGCCCACCCCGCGGGGAATACTTGATGGCGTTGGAGATGAGGTTCTTCAGCATGCGATCCACGGCGTCGCGGTCAGCCAGGACCGGGGGAAGGTTGCCGGAGGCCTCAACCCGGATCTCGTGGGTCGCGCTCTGGCAGCCAAAGAGCTCGGCGTTGACCTCCAGGAGCGGCACCAGATCGAGCGGCGTCTGGTTCAACGGCCGCCCCCTGCCCGCCTCGATCCGCGAGAGGTCCAGGAGGTCCTCCACGATGCGGCCGAGCCGTTCCGACTCGTGCAGGATGTGGCTGAGGAACTGCCGCTGTCGGGCCGGACCTACGGGGCGGTTTAGGAGCAGCTCGCTGAACCCCTGGATCGAGGTCAGCGGAGTGCGAAGCTCGTGGGACACGGTCGAGACGAAGTCAGACTTCGCCTGATCCAGCTCGCGCAGCCGGCGGGTGGCGGCGGCGACCTTCTCTTCCAGCTCCTCGGCGAAGCGCCGCTGACGCTGGATCAGGCGGGCGTTCTCGATTCCCAGGGCCAGTTGGATTGCGAGGGTCTCGATGGCCGCCCGCTCACGCCCCGGCAGCTCGCCGACTCGCTCCACCACCATCGCGCCGATCGCGCGTCCCTGTCCCCACAGCGGAACCAGAAAAGCCCGGCGCGGACGCCCCGGTGCGAGGCCATCACCGCCGAGCCGGGGATCGCTCTCAAGATCGGAGATAAAAAGCTGGCGACCGCGATTCCACACCCAGGCCGCGGCGGAATCCGTCATGAGCCCCGAAGGGGTCGCTGAAGCCACGCCCCGCGCCTGGCGGCGAACCACAAGCGGATCGCTCCCCTCAACGGCCACGACCAGGCCCAGGGCGTCGGCGCGGAGCGAGCATCTCGCCTGCTCTGCCACCTCGCCCAGCAAGCGATCCAGCGGCAGATCCCTCGCGAGAGTCTGCTGGAGGGCCAGCAGGGTATCACAGCGGTCGGCCTGGGCCCTGGCGTGGCTCGCGAGCGCGCCTGCCAACGGGCCGATCGCCCCGAGCCATCCGAGAAAAAGCAGCGCCTCCAGCGTCTCACGTGTCAGCCCCACCTCCGCGGCGGGAAGCACCACGAGGGCATACAGCAGCACCGCAAGCAAGCTCACCAGCGCTCCTCCCCGGCCTCCGTAGCCGAGGGCAGCCCAGAGGGTCGGGATCAGGTAGGCATGCCTGAGTGCAGGCGGAGCCTCCCAGAGAAGCGCCGCGGTGATCGCGGCCAGCAGGAAGAGAATCGCGGATGCGGCGAGCGCGGCGGGGCCCTCCCTCAGCGCCAGCGCTAAAGGGCCCGGTAGGCTCCGAAGAAAAGGAGCGAGGCGAGAAGCGAGGGGAAGATACTTCCAGACAGCGCCAGGAGACCACAGCCGGACAGGTTCAGGAGCGTCATATAGAACAGGGCGCCGATGACGACCTCGGGAGCTCCGGGGAGCGCCGGGTCCAGCACATAACGGACGAGGGAGGCCGCGGTCGAGAGGGTCGCCGCTAGCCAGAACCCGCGGCGGCGGTGCCAGAAGTTGAAGATCACCCCTCTGAAGAACAGCTCGGCGGAGGGCACGTTGGCTCCCAGGTCGTAAGCGAGGGCGTCGAGCAGCGGCGCCACCGGAGTCGGCCGCCACGGATAGCCAAGGGTCCGAGAGGCCGAAAGCAGGAGATGGCCGCCGAGGAATAGGCCGGCCCCGGCGCCCAGGAACCAGGCAATCCGCGCCTCGGGCCGGCACCAGCCGACCCGCCGGAGCTGGGCATGACGCGCCCCGAAGGCGAACAGGGCAAGCACGGGCAGTACGTGCGCAGTAGCCCCCCACGGAAGAAGCCGAGCGGAGAGCATGGCGAGACACAACAAAAGCTGGAGAACCCATGCAAGCGGCCGCCAGCCCGCGGCCCCGCCCCAGGCGGAGGCGAGAGCAACCGCGAGGAGGCTGCCGTGGAAGCCTGCCCCAGCGAGAGAAAGCGCAATCTCCGGGACAACGCCTCCGACCGCGACGGCCAGCGCGCCGATGGACAGAAGCAGAAACGGCGCCACAGCGCGGGCAGGAAAAGGCGGCCAGCGCGCCGCCAGGCCGCGGGATGGGTCAAAGGGCTGGCTCAGGGCTTTCATCGGCCAGCTCACAGAAGGCGTCCACCAGCTCTCCGTCCAGGGCTCGGCCCGCTTGGGCTCTGAGGAGGGCGACGGCTTGGGCGGGAGGCAATCTCGGGCGATAGGGCCTGTCCGAGGTCAGCGCGTCATACACGTCTGCCACCGCCACGATGCGCGCCCCGAGGGGAATGGCCTCACCTGCGAGCCGATCCGGATAGCCGCTCGCGTCAATCCTCTCGTGGTGGTGACGGATGATGAAGGCTCCCTCGGCGAAGAACTCCAGCGGGGCGACGATCTGAGCCCCGACGATCGGATGCTGGCGCATCACGTCCCACTCCGCCTCGGTCAGGGGACCCGGTTTTCTCAGGACCACCTCCGGGATGCCGATCTTGCCGAGGTCGTGGAGAAGGCCGGCCTGGGCGATCACCTCGACGGAAGGCTCGGACAGGCCGCGGGCACGGGCCAGGCGCCGAGCCGTGATCCCCACACGCTCAGAGTGGCCGCGCGTGTAGGGATCCTTGGCTTCCAGGGCGTTGGCCAGCCCCATGAGGCTCTGGAGAATGGCTCGCTGGAGGCGGCTGTACACCTCCCTGAGATCCTGGGCGTAGCGAAGGGACTGCTGGTACGCCGACTGAAGCCGCCGATAGGCGAGGGCGAGATCCTTCTCCCGCTCGCGCGTAGCCTCGTAAAGCGACTTGAGGTCTCGAGCGTAAAGGAGCGCCTGGGAGAGCGTCACCTCGCCGGCCACAACGTCACCCCTGGCAGGAGCGCTTGGACCAGCAGGAGCAGCTTGAGCGGAGAGAAGGGCTTGGTCAGGTACTCGTCGGCGCCCGCCTCCAGCCCGCGCGCCCGATCGGCCTCCTGAGAGGCCGCGGTAAGCATGACAATTCGGGTGTGCTCGAGGCCTGGCTCCCGGCGAAGCAGGCGGCACACCTCCAAGCCGTCCAGGCGGGGCATCTGGACATCGAGAAAGACTAGGTCCGGGCGATGCGCCCGAGCGACTTCAAGCGCCTGAACTCCGTCGGCCGCCTCCACGACCTGGACCTGCTCGTCTTCCAGCGTGAAGCGCACCAGGTCGACGATCGGCTGCTCATCGTCCACGACCAGCACCGTGGCGATGGGGCTCGCTCCCGCAACAACGGGCTCCATGCGTTGGACCGAGCGCAATCCCCATGCCAGTGGTCCACTGTCGCCAGCATCGCGGGATAGCGGACGCGAGGAGCCAGAAGTGCACTCCCGGGTGGGCAGGCGTCGCCCAACAGTGCACAGCGGGGTGTGCAGGAAAGATCCGGGTGGCTACTGAGAGGCGGTGCGCTCGGCTACCTGAAGACGACTGAGCGCGCGGTTGAGCGCCACCAGGGCCCGAGCGTAATCGATCTCCTCCTGGGTGGTCCGTCCTGCCAGCCGCTGTTCGGCCCGGCCGCGGGCCCGCTGAGCCCGCCCCACGTCGATCTCCTCGGGCAGCTCAGCGCTGTCAGCCAGGATGGTCACATGATCGCCGCCCACCTCGGCAAAGCCCCCGTGAACGGCCAGGGCGCGCGCCTCGGCGCCACTCCGGTAGGTCACGGCGCCGGTGCCCAGCGTCGTCAGGAACGGCGCATGCCCGGGCCAGACGCCGAAGTACCCCTCCGTCCCCGGCGCCACCACCTCCTCAATCTCGGCAGTGACCACCAGCCGGGTCGGCGTGGCCAGCTCCAAACGAAGCCTCTCTGCCATGTTGCTAGGCGTGGCTCCTCGCATTCATCGCGCGACCACCCGAACTTGTCCGAGCGCGGGCTTTGCCCGCGCAATCTCGGGGGAGGTTCGGAAGGGGGGCGTAGCCCCCCTCCGAGGGGACTACGCCAGCTCGCGGAGCCGGCGTGCCTTCTCCTGGGCCTCCTCCATGGTGCCCACCATGTAGAAGCCCTGCTCCGGGAGGTCGTCGTGGGTGCCTTCCACGATCTCCCGGAATCCCTTGATGGTGTCCTTGATGGAGACATACTTCCCGGGCTGGCCGGTGAACGCCTCGGCGACGAACATGGGCTGGGAGAGAAAGCGCTGCACCTTCCGGGCGCGGGCGACGATGAGCTTGTCCTCCTCTGACAGCTCCTCCATCCCCAGGATGGCGATGATGTCCTGGAGGTCCTTGTAGCGCTGGAGGATCTGCTGGACGGCCCGGGCCGTCTGGTAGTGCTCCTCACCGATCACCCGGGCGTCGAGGATGCGCGAGGTGGAGGCGAGAGGATCCACCGCCGGGTAGAGCCCCATCTCGGCGATCTGCCGCGAGAGCACCGTGGTGGCGTCCAGGTGGGCGAAGGCGGTAGCGGGGGCCGGATCGGTGATGTCGTCGGCCGGAACGTAGATGGCCTGGACTGAGGTGATCGACCCGCGCTTGGTCGAAGTGATCCGCTCCTGCAGCTGGGCGAGCTCGGTGCTGAGGTTGGGCTGATAGCCAACGGCCGATGGCATGCGGCCCAGCAGCGTGGAGACCTCCGAACCGGCCTGGATGTAGCGGAAGATGTTGTCGACGAAGAGCAGGACGTCCTGGCC
>JACQRS010000166.1 GCA_016206385.1 Candidatus Rokuibacteriota bacterium
GCACACGAGGAACGCGGCGCTGTAGGCGGCGAGCGGATAGATCCGGGCTCCTCCTGCGAGGGCCCCTGCCCACCGCGCATCCAGCACGGCACCCACGGGCCCTTGGGTGAACGCAACCCCCACGAAGCCTCCCAGGTTCACCACGGCGACGCTGACCCCGGCGAGGTCGGGCGGGTTCACCTCGCGACCGATCGGCCAGGTGAGAACAAAGGCGGCGCCCGAAACTCCCATGAGGAAGAAAAGCGCGTAGAGCCCCCAGAGCGGGAGGCGGCCGAGGGTGAGGAGAAAGACTGCCCACAGGGTCACCGATCCCCAGCAAAGGGCCACATAGAGCGGGCGCCGGCGCCCCAGGACCCGGTCGGAGAGGTAGCCGGTGAGCGGCGCCGAGAAGAGCAGCGCCAGCGAGGTGGCGGTGGCGTAGGCGGCGGCCTGGGAAGTGGTGAGGCCGTAGACATCGCGCAGGAAGGGAACCACCCAGAGCATGAGGTTCCCCGACGCCGCGTAGAGGCAGAAGAACGTCAGGAACGGCGGCCAGGTGTGAGGATTCCTCAGCACCGCGCCCGCGCTGCTCAGTACCTGGCCGAAGGGGAGAGCTGCCGGCCCGTTGCCCACCCCGTCCGCGGCAAAGCCGAGGTCCCGGGGATGGTCACGCACGACCCGCCAGCACACGAGGGAGGCGACCACGGTGAAACCCCCGACCACCACGAAGGCGCCGCGCCAGCCGATGGCGCCGGCCAGGAGCGCCAGCGGGACTGTGGCAACCAGCGCTCCGAGCACCCCCATGGTCGCGGTTGCTGCCGAAAGGGTGCCGAACCGGCGGGGAGGAAACCAGATCGCGGCCACCTTGAGGGCACCGACGAAGGTCACCGAGGCGCCCAGCCCCACCAGAAAGCGGCCGACGAACAGTGGGCCGGTGCTCCCAGCCCATCCCATCAGGAGAGTCCCCACGCCCATCAGCGTGCCGCCGGTGGCCACGACGCGGCGCGGGCCGTAGCTGTCCACGAGAAGCCCGGCCGGGATCATGAGCGCGGCATAGACGTAGAAGTAGACCGCCGAGAGAAGGCCCAGGAGGGTCCCCGTCGCCTGGAAGCTCTCCATCAGCTCCTTGGCCACCACGCCAGGCGCAACGCGGTGGAAGAACGCCACGAGGAAGATAACGGATGGGATCCCCCACATCAGCCACGGCAACCACTCTTGGGGGCGATGCGGCCGTTCACTCACCCCAGACCCCGTATCGTTTGGCAAGGCCCGACCCCACCCAGTAGTCGAACCAGAGGATGAGGCCCCGCCAGCGCCCGTAGGCTGAAAACCGGCGCTCCACCTGCTTGGCGGTCGGCCGGCGGCCCCTGAAGTGGACCTTGGCCAGGTACGCGAGGGTTGCGCTGTCGAGGATCGGACGGGTGTAGTGCCCCAGCATGGCGTGAAGATAGGCGACAGAGGCGGGCCCCACACCCTTGATCGCCAGGAGCGCCTTTGCCAGCTCATCTGAATCCTGAAGCCCTTCGACCTTCTCGAGGTCGAGACCGCCTGAGGCAACCCGCTCGGCCAGCTCCAGGATGTAGGCTGCCCGATACCCGAGCCTGGCCTCGCCCTTGAGATAGCCGGGGCCGGCCTCCAGGATCCGAGCGGGACCGGGCCAGCTCCTGAAGGCCGGGGCAACGGGGCAGGCCTCGCCGAGGTCGCCGAGACGCCGGATCATCCTCACAGCCTGAAGCCAGGTCGTGTTGGTCCACGCGATGGCCTTCACGAGATCCTCGAAGAGGCTCGTGCCGCGAAGGAGCCGGCCGAGGCCGAGACGCGGCACCCGCCTGAGCTTCGGGTCGCGCCGGCAAAGCGCGTAGAACTCGCCGAGGTCGTGGTCGAGCCTCAGCATGCGGCGGGCGCGCGCCCGAAGCTCCGCCCGCGCGTCGGAACCGAGCGGCGAGTCGGAGCGGAAGGAAAGCGCGAGCACCGCCCGACGGGGCGCGCGCGAGGGTTGCTCCCTCACGGAAATGAGCGCGACCTGTCCGTCCAGGGACTCGGCGCGCCGGAGCACTGAGCCGTCCCAGGAAAACGGCGGCAGCTCGTGGTACCCATAGCCGAGCACGGTTCCTCTGAGGGAGAAGGGCTCGGGGACCGAGAGGCGGCGCCGGCAGATGTGGATCACGGGAGACAGATACCACCGGGACACGCCGCGCGCAAGGCGAGCCCATTGCAAAGCCTCCGGGAGTGACCTACCATAGGTGCGTTCATCACGCGGCACGCATCGCCAGCCTGAGGAGGTTCACCGTGCACTTCGGTTTCGCGCTCCCCGGTCGGGGGCCGCTGGCCAAATCCGATATCGTGCTGAAGCTGGCTCAGGCAGCCGACAAGCTTCGCTACTCCTCCGTTTTTGTCACCGACCACGTGGTGCTCCCCGCCTCGACCCGCTCCGTGTATCCGTACCACCCCTCGGGCCAGTTCCCCGGCGGCGCCAATCAGGACTACCTGGAGCCGCTGACCACGCTGAGTCACCTGGCCGCGGCCACGAAGAAGGTCAGGATCGGCACGAGCATCCTGGTGATCCCGTACCGGAACCCCCTCGTGGTCGCCAAGATGCTGGCCACCATCGATGTCTTCTCCGGCGGGCGCGTGATCCTGGGGGCGGGGGTGGGCTGGCTGGAAGAGGAGTTCGTCGCCCTCGGCGCCCCGCCCTTCAGGGAGCGCGGCCGGGTCACCGAGGAGTATCTGCGCCTCATGCGCGAGTGCTGGACCAGGGAGCAGATCCGGTTTGACGGGAAGCATTACCGGGTCAGCGACATCGTGTTTCTGCCGAAGCCGGTTCAGAAGGGCGGGATCCCCATCTGGATCGGCGGCCACACCGACGCGGCGGTCAAGCGCGCGGGAGAGCTGGGAGACGGCTGGCACCCGATCGGCCTGCGCGCCCCGGCCCGGCTCCACCCCGCCGAGTACGCCGACAAGGTGAAGCAGGTCCACGCCTGGGCCCAGCGGGCCGGACGTGACTCCAAGGCGATCACCCTCACCTTCAGGGTCCCGATGGAGGTGTGGCCCAAACGGGCGAAGGGGCCGGCCGGAGATCGCCCGCTGTTTCAGGGCGCGGCCGACCAGGTCATCGCCGATATCCGCCAGTACCAGGCCCTCGGCGTGACCCACTTCATCTTCGACTTCACCGTCCCCGACCTCAAGCACATCCTCGCCAACATGGAGCGGTTCGCCGAGGAGGTTCGTCCCAAGGTGGCGCGGGCCCCCCGCTCATGACGGCCCAGTTCGCTCCTGCGGTCGAGGCGTTCCTCCAGGCCGAGCGCGTCGGGCGGTTGGGCACTGCGGACTCGGCCGGGCAGCCGCTGGTGGTGCCGGTGTGCTACGCCTTTGACGGCCGGACCTGCTACTCGGCCATCGATGCCAAGCCCAAGCGAGAGCCCGCTGACCGGCTGAAACGGGTCAGGAACATCCGGGAGAACCCGCGCGTCTGCCTGGTGGTGGACCGGTATGACGAGGACTGGCGGCGCCTGCGCTACGTCATCCTCCAGGGGCGTGCCGAGCTGCTGACCGGAGGGCCGGAGTTCGCGCGGGCGGTGGACCTGCTCCTGGACAAATACCCCCAGTACCGGGCCATGGGGCTCGATCGGGAGTCCGGGCTCGTCATCAAGATCACCCCCGAGCAGGTGGTCGAGTGGAGCTTTGCGGCATGAGGCCCCTGGATCGCGCGGTCGCAGGTCACCCGCTCACCCGCGAGGACGCGATCGCGCTCCTGAGCCTGCCCGACGAGCAGCTCCCCGAACTCCTGGCCGCAGCCTCACGCCTGCGCGACAGCGGACGGGGGCGCCGGATCACCTTCTCCAAAAAGGTCTTCGTCCCCCTGACCACCCTCTGCCGAGACTACTGCCGCTACTGCACCTTTAGAAAGGACCCGGGGGAGCCTGGCGCCCACACGATGACGCCTGAGGAGGTGCTGGCCCTCGTCCAGGCCGGGGCCCGGCTCGGCTGCAAGGAGGCGCTCTTCTCTCTCGGGGACAAGCCCGAGGCACTCTTCCCCGAGCATCGGGCGTTTCTCAGGCGAATGGGACACCGGACGACGCTCGCCTATCTGAGGGAGGTGTGCGAGCTGGTCCTCGAGGAGTCGCCGCTCCTCCCCCACGCCAACCCGGGGGTCATGTCAGAGCGGGACCTCTCCGCGCTCCGTGAGGTGAACGTCTCCATGGGGCTGATGCTCGAGACCGTTTCCGAGCGGCTCCTCGGACCGGGCCTGGCTCACGACCGGGCCCCCGACAAAATCCCGGCGCGGCGGCTCAAGACCATCGAGTGGGCGGGGAAGCTCCAGATTCCGTTCACGACCGGAATCCTGATCGGGATCGGCGAGACCCATGCCGAGCGCGTGGACTCGCTCCTGGCGATCCGGGCCCTTTACGAGCGCTACGGCCACATCCAGGAGGTGATCATCCAGAACTTCAGGGCCAAGTCGACAATCCCCATGCGCAACCATCCCGAGCCCTCGGCCGGCGACATGCTCAGAACGGTGGCGGTGGCGCGCCTGCTCCTCGGCCCCGACACCAACCTCCAGGCACCGCCGAACCTCTCCCCGCGAACCTACCCCCAGCTCATCCGGGCGGGGCTCAACGACTGGGGCGGCATCTCTCCGTTGACGCTGGACCACATCAACCCCGAGGCACCGTGGCCGCGCATCGTGGAGTTGAGGAACGCGACCGAGGCCGAAGGCTCCGAGCTGAGAGAGCGGCTGGCCATCTACCCCGAGTACGTGGGGCGGCCCGAATTCCTGGCCGAGGGGCTCAGGCCTCGTGCCCTCGCCTACACCGACGCCGACGGCTACGTGAGACAGGAGCTGGAACAGTGGAGAACCTGGTGAAGACGCTGGACTGGGTTGACCGCGATGTCCGCGCCATCCTCGCGCGGGCGCTGGAGGGGGCGGAGCTGACCGTGGCGGACGCGATCCGCCTCAGTGAGTGCCACGGGCGGGAGCTTCACGCCCTCACGCTGGTGGCCGACGAGCTTCGCCGGCGCCAGGTGGGGGACACGGCCACCTATGTCGTGAACCGCAACATCAACTTCACGAACGTCTGCATCAAGCACTGCACCTTCTGCGCCTTCAGCCGCGATTACCGGGAGGAAGAAGGCTACTTCCTCCCCGTGGAGGAGGTCGTGCGGAGGGCCCGCGAGGCCCGGGAGCTCGGGGCCACGGAAGTGTGTATCCAGGCCGGGCTTCCGCCGAAGCTCCCCGGCACCTACTACATCGACCTCTGCCGCACGATCAAGCGGGAGCTCCCGGATCTCCACCTCCATGCTTTCTCGCCGGAAGAGATCCTCTACGGCTCCACCCGCTCGGGCCTCTCCATCCGCGAGTACCTGCTGGAGCTCAAGGCCGCCGGCATCGGCACGCTCCCGGGCACCTCAGCCGAGATCCTGGACGACGAGATCCGGGAGGTCATCTCCAAGGGGCGGATCTCCACCCGCCAGTGGATCGAGGTGATCACCACCGCCCACTCGCTCGGCATCCGCACCACTTCAACCATCATGTATGGGCACATCGAAACTCCAGCTCACTGGGTGAGGCACATGGACCTGCTCCGGGCCATCCAGCGGGACACCGGGGGCTTCACCGAGTTCGTCCCGCTCTCCCTGATCCACCAGGAGGCGCCCATGTGGCGCCGGGACCTCGTTGCCGGCGTGCGCCCGGGGGCGACGGGGGATGAGGTGGTGAAGATGCACGCGCTGGCCCGGCTCCTCTTGGGACCGACGGTCAGGAACATCCAGTCCTCGTGGGTGAAGGAGGGGCCCAAGCTCGCCCAGTA
>JACQRS010000176.1 GCA_016206385.1 Candidatus Rokuibacteriota bacterium
GCGCCAGGGTGACCGCGAACTTCAGCATGTGCAGCGACAGCTTCCCCGCCGCGGCGCTGAGCGTGCCTGGCGGGACCTCCTGGAACGCCCAGCCTCCGTCCAGTGCGATGATCGTGTCCTCCGGCACCTCGTCGATGGCCGAGGGATTCCAGGCGATCCTCGGCCGCTCGACCCGGGCGACGGACAGGCCGCGATCGAGCACCCAGGTTGGGCCCACGACCACCGGGCGGCACACTCGCCTCATATCCGGACTCGCCAGGCTCTTCGCGACGATCTCGGGGCCGATCCCCGCAGGATCGCCGAGAACCCAAGCTATCGTGGGACGCATCCGTCCCTGCCCTTCTTCAGCCCCTGCACCTGGCCCACAGCCCTGCCTACGAGGACATCATCGCCCCAGCAGCCTCGCCCGGAGACCCTCCAGGGAGAATTCCCGGCTGTGGGCGAAATCCCGGAGACCGATCTCCCGCTCTCGCACCTTCCGGCACTGTTCATAGACCCTGTCCGCGACCTCCAGCGGAATCGTGGTGATCCCATTCGCATCGCCATGGATCAAGTCCCCAGGCCGGATGCGGACCCCGCCGATCTCCACCCCGACCCCCACCTCAACGATGTTGAAGGTACCGTGGGAGACCACGGAACCGGCGGCGAACACGTGGAAGCCCAGGGGCAGAATGCCGGCTAGGTCCCGGATCCCTCCATCCGTCACGACGCCGGCCGCACCCAGCCGCCGCGACCAGGTGGCGATGACGTCGCCCAGGAAGCAGGAGTGCGTCCGCTTCGGTCCCACATCCTGGATCACCAGGACGGCCGGCTTGGTTGCGGTAGCAATCGCCTCGAGCAGGCGCATCTCGCCCTCCAGGCGTCGGGGGCGCCCGGGCGTCGTGCTGTCGGCCGTGGCCGTCACGGCGTAGCCCACCATCACCCCGAACTCCGGCGTGAGGCACCGGATCTCCATCCCCAGGAATCCCCGGGTGTCGTCGCGCACCTTGAAGGCCTCGATGGCGTTGGCCACCGTGGGCGAATCCACCGACCGCAGCTCCTCGAGTTGTTCTCTGCCGAGTCGTCCGGTCATCCACGCCTCCGCTTCATTCCGCGGTTCCATTCCATCGTCGGAGTCGCAATCCCCGGCGAGCCTTCTCCAGGATCAGTCTCGCTCAACCAATCGGGCGTCGCCCTCGTGTCCGGACGAGGACGGCCGATTGGGTACCCCCAGCATCTCCCGGAACAGGCGCGCAGGGGCGCTGTCGTCCTCGGGAATCCGCTGGAGCACACGAGCCGCCGCGGCGGCCATCTCCAGCGGGAGGCCCAGCGCCCGACCCGCCTCCAGCACGATCCCCACCAAATCCTTCTGCAGGACGGGCCTCGCATCGCCGAAGCGCGCCCGCCCGTCCAATACGGGGGGAACCCGATGCTCCACGATCCAACTGCTCCCCGCCCCGCTGCGGAGAACTTCCCAGGCCGCCCGTAGATCCACCCCGGATTCCATCCCCAGGATCAGCGTCTCGGTCGCGGCGGCCAGGCCGACGAAGAACAGGTGCTGTACCAGCATCTTGACTTCCTGACCCTGGCCGATGCGCGGGCCCACGGAGACGATCTTGCCCCCCAGCACGTCGAGGATGGGGCGGACCGTCTGGGCGGCGGCTTGGGGTCCCGCCACCATGATGGTCAGTTTCCCGGCATCGGCGCCTTCCACGCCCCCCGTGACAGGAGCATCCAGGAGCGTGACGCCGGCTCCCGCCAGCGGAGCCTCCAACCCCCGGATGGCGTCCGGCCCGATGGTACTCATGCACAGAACGATCGCCCCGCGTGACAGGGACCCCACGGCGCCGCCGGGCCCCAGGAGGACCTGACGAACCTGTGGGGCATCCATCACCATGATAATGAGCACATCCGCCGCTGCGCCGACGCCTGCGGGGGAGCTGGCCGGCTTGACACCCAGTCGCGCCAGGGCCCGCAGCGGTTCCTCCCGGATGTCATAGGCCGTGACGGCGTAGCCGGCCCGGGAGAGATTGGCGGCCATGGGTTGTCCCATCGTTCCTGTCCCGATGATTCCGATGCGCGGCTTCATGAGAGGCTCGCCTCCGTTGCCGACCACTGCACCTGCCCCCCTTGCATGACCCACCGCACCCGGTCCAGGCTGGTGAGGGACACCAGCGGATCGCCCAGCACGGCGATCAGGTCCGCACACGCCCCAGGGCTGATCACGCCGAGCTCACGGACTTGCCCCAGGGCCTGGGCCGCCTGGCTGGTGGCGGCCCGCAGAAGGTCGGCCGGGCGCGCGCCCAGCCGCCCCAGGGCCTGCAGCTCGAAGGCAAGGCCGCCGTGCACCGCGTCGGTCCCCAGAACGTATCGGACCCCGCGTGACACGGCCTCCGCCATCACCGCCTGGACCTCGTCGAGGCGCCGGCGCACCTGATCGGCCTGGGGCCCCTCGAGCTGGTGGGACATGGCGCCGTGCGGGTGGAGCAGCACGCCTAACGTGACGCAGAGCCAGGTCTTCCGCTCCGCCATGCGGGCCAGCTGTTCCCGCGAGAGGAGCCATCCGTGTTCCAGGATGTCCACGCCGGCCTGGATGCAGGCATCGGCCGCCGGGCCCCCGTGGCAGTGGGCCACGATCATCCGCCCGGCCCCGTGCGCCTCCTCCACCGCAGCCCGGATCTCCTCGGCCCCATAGGCGGGGCGCAGCACCTTTTCCTGCGGCCCCAGAATTCCGCCCGAGGCGAAGATTTTGATGACGTCCGCGCCGCCCGCGACGTTCTCGCGCACCGCCTGGCGGACCGCCTCGGGTCCATCGCAGATGGCGGTGGCCACGACCCCCCCGGTGCACCGGGTGGACTTGATCCCCTTCCCGGCCACGAAAAGGTGCGGCCCCCGGGCGAGGCCGGCCTTCACGGCCTCCCGCATCTGCACGTCCAAGAAGCCGCGGTCCCCGTTCAGCTTCATGGTCGTGACACCCGCTCGGAGGTTCGTCTCGAGGTTCCGGACCCCCTGGAGCACGTAGGCCACATCCGGGTCCCGCATCTGGCCGGCCAAGTCACGGTCCGCGTGGTTGATACGGAGGTGGTTATGCATGTCAATCAGTCCCGGCAGGAGCGTAACGTCGCCCAGGTCGAGCCGGGGTTCCCCGCGCTCCCGGGGTGCGTTCGAGGCCGGCCCCACCCAGTGGATCCGCTCGCCCCGGATGATGACGGCGGCATCTGTGAGAGGGGCCGCGCCCATTCCATCGAGGAGCCGACGCGCGGTAACGATCATAAAAGGGGTCTCCGGGTTTCGCCGCCAGCCATCTGCCATCAGCCGTCAGGTTCAAGCCCCGAGCATCGGGCGAGAATCGGAGGGCAGACGGCGACCAGGCGTTCCATGGCTTTGCAGAGCCGCCCGGACACATCTCCTCCTAGACCTTGCCGAGGTACTCCTTCGGGAATTTTGCCCCCACCATCCAAGGATTTCCGACTCTGACCGTGGAGAGACTCGTCAATTTGTACGCGTCCCACTTCTCAAAGCCGTACTCCATCATCCACAGCACCAGTTCCACGTACGCGATCCGCATGGCCTCTTCGAGGGTGACGCCTGAACTCGAACACGCCATCGTCATGATGTGCGTGGGTGTCTCGATTCGAGGCCAATTGAGCTTCTTCCCCTTGATCAGGTTGAGCGCCATGATCACCTTGGCCTGCATAAGGATGGAGCACCCATGGAACGTCATGTCTCCCCTGCGGGCGTGGGTATCGCAGACGTGCAACAGCGCCCCGGGCACATTCACCGGGAAATACGCCCGGCTCCCGACGGTCATTTCGGGGAAATCCATATTTCCGCCGTGCGGCCCTGGCAGGGTAGTCAAGATGGACTCCACCTCAGGCGCCGTGCCGATGCTTCCGATATCCGGCTCGAAGGGCATCGCGATCCTGTCGTTGAAGTGCACCTTCCCGTCCCGAATGGGCATGATATGCGCATCATCGGGAAACTGAAGCCCTGTAAACTCGTTGTAGGCCGCGGGGGCCTGCGGGCGGTTGAAGTACCACCAGAAGTTTCCGATGACGGTCAGGGCCTTGCCCGTCAACGGTTGGATATCATGGATATCAACAGTCAGCGTGTCGCCCTTCTCCGCCCCCTCAACATAGATGGGTCCGGTGACCGGGTTGGCGTACGGGTACTTTTCAAAATTCGGCTTCTCCCCGTCCTTCTGGAGGTGTCCCGAAAAGGCATCGTTGACCTCAATGGAGATCTTTTCGCCCGGTTTCATGGTCAGGCGTGGTTCGTTGTACGGGCTCATGACGTACTTCAGCGGAAACCTGCTCTGATCCTTGAGACTCCAATGCTTCATGTCAGTTCTCCTTCTCCAAGAAAGTGGTCAAGGGCTTGACGTTCTTCCAATCCTGCGGTGCCCACCTGCCGGGGTTCCCCGCCGTGCAACCCCTCCATTAGACGACCGTATCATCCAGGGAAATTCCCATCTTCCGGTACCACTCCCCGCGATTGCGCTTGTCCAGCTCGTGCACCTCTTTCGCGAGCTTCGTCACCTCGGACAGGCGTTCGATGGGCACAACTGCAAGTCCATCATCATCCCCAAATACGATGTCTCCTACGCGCACCTGCACACCTCCACACACCACGGTCTTATTCACGGACTCCTGCTCAAACCTGCCGATAGTTTCTGTGCGCGCAAACTTTCTGGCAAAGACTGGTGCTTTCTGTACCTTGAGCTCACGGCGGTCGCGGCAGCCGCCATCAAGGACTACCCCACTTACCTTCCGCGCCTGAGCCATCAGGCCATTGTAGGACCCCCAGAAACCGACTTCTGCGCCCTCCATAGTAGCAACGAGCACGTCTCCTTCCTGGAGATCATCAAATCCGAACGCGGGGCAGATGGAGGCATACCACTCCTGCCTGATCTGCTCATACTCTTCCGGTGTCTTATAGACTATCGGACGTCGTGTGGGAATGCAGCGCACGGTTTTGGCAGGGGCGCAGATCTTGATCCCCTCATAGATGGGGCGGATTTCAGCTGAGATAAGGCCGACATCTCGGATGCCAATGTAGTCCAATGCGTCTACCACATCCACAAGGCGGACCTGACTCAACGTCTTGATCAAACCTGAGGTGTCAGTCATATTGCTCCTCCCATGCAAAGAAGACGTCCTGTGGTCCTATGTTTGATTCCCTTGAACATGTCACGATCCCCAAGCCTGTCCCTCGATGCCAAGCAGATGTCGTAGCATCGTTGTTATCCCGTCTCCGCCCGATCGCTTTCCGCCGCCGGCGATGATCGAGTCGAGATCCGGCGGTAGCCGATCAGCGCGGCTCCCAGCAGGAGGGGGAAGGATGCGGCAGCGTAGAGCATGAACGGTGTCTGCCCGACGACCACCACGTCCCGCTGGCTCTGCGGGCAGATCTCGTCCTGGTTGCACACCAGGGAAATCGTCAGCCGACCAGCCTGCGAGATGGCCACCTCGTATGCCGTGAACCCGTGCTCAAGCGGCTGCAGGGCGTCTCGCGACTGCTTGAGAATTCGATACCCGAGCTTCGTCCCTTCGGTCTGCACCACCAGGTACAGGGATGGCTTCACGCGAACGGAGGAGGCGCCCTCGCCTTTGACCTGAAGCGGCTTACTGAAATCCGCCGCCCCGAGGACCCAGACCCATCGCGCCTCCGAGGCCTTCCTGTCCTGGGGATTTCTCAGCCGGGCGTAGAGGGCCTCGTTGAACTCCTGCGCGGCGTAAGGCTGGACGTAAACCGAGGTATGGCCCACCGCGTAGATCGCGTCCTGTGCAGTTGGGCTCTGAAGCGGCTCATTCCACCGTGCAGGAGGGATGATTTTGTAGCCGATGCCCCTCCGCCGTGCCCGGAAGACCACGAGGTCCCGCCGTGATCCCTCAACCTCCTTCCCCTCGCCGGTGAGGAGGGCGAGGGTGTAGGTGCCGGCCGGCAGGCTCACCACGAACGCCTTGGCCGGCGGGGAAACCACGCCGAGGGGCTTCGCAGGCTCCCGGGGAGGTGGTTCCTGCGGGGCCGGCCGGCGCCGGAGCCGTTCGACATGCCGCGTGTGTTCACGCGAGTACCGTTCAAGCGCGTTCTCGTATTCCCGCTGCTGCCGCTGGAATGCCGCGTATCGCGCGCTCGCCTCATCATTGATGGCCAGCTCCCGCGGGCCGTAGGGGCCTCTCGGATAGACGAGCGCATAGGGGCGCCTCTCCAGTTCCTGGACGATCTCCTCGCCCCTCCTGATGCGGAGGCGCCCGTCAAGCTCCTCGTTCAGCGCCGTCCAGTCTGGCAGGTATTGCTCCGTCAGCGGCCAAAAATACACCTGTGTCCGTCTCGGAATGACGGCGTTGGGCACGCCCTCCAGGAGATAGATCGTCCGTGCCGCCTGTGGCGCGAACACCGGAGAGTAGCCCTCCCCGTCGAAGGCGCTCAGCCCGTAGACTACTTCCGTCACTGCCTTCGGCTGGGCCGGGGAGTCTCCCGGCACCCCCAGCAGGGTCAGCAGGATGACAGCAAGGACGACACTCATGGACGCACGCCCCTGAACTTCAGCGTCAGCACGCTCATCGCGACGAAAGCGCCAAGGTACACGAGCGCGCTCACCACGCTTTGAACGTACCCCTGCCCGTCCCCGACCTGGACCGCCTCGAGAGCCCACGCGAAATACTGCACGGGCGACAGTACGCGCCCGATCTTGTTCACCAGGAAGAGGCTGTCCCGCATGAGCAGCAGGGGCCGCGACAGTTGCTCGGGTGGCAGGTTCCCGAGGAATCCCACGGCGAATTGAAGGCCGAGAAAGACCGTCACGGCCGCGGCCAGCATCACCACCGCCGTCCGCACCCGGCTGGCGAGCGTGGACACGAATATTCCCACCGCCACCATGCTCCCGACGAACACCAGCGAGGCAAGGAGGCATGCCAGCACGTCCCCAGGAAAAGCCAGTCCCGTCAGCCA
>JACQRS010000177.1 GCA_016206385.1 Candidatus Rokuibacteriota bacterium
GCACGGTCTGGGCCTGGGGCGCGAATTACTTCGGCCAGTTAGGCGACGGCAGCATGACGACCCATAGGCCTACCCCTCTCCAGGTGAGCAGGCCCACCGGGCTCACCGCCATTGCGGTTGGTGAAGACCACAACCTGGCGCTGAAGGCCAACGGCACGGTCTGGGCGTGGGGCGGGAACGGCTGGGGCCAGTTGGGCGATGGCACTACAACCGACAGGAGGACCCCCGTCCTAGTGAGTAACCTCACCGGCGTGACGGCGCTTGCGGCCGGGAGTGTCCACAGCTCGGCGGTCGTGTCGCCGGTCCCACCGCCACCACCCCCGCAGGTTGTGCGGCCTCAACGTCTCGATCGGTGCCAGCTGAGCCCGTGGCTCTGCATTGACGCGCGCCTCGAGCCGGGAGTGCTTGTGCTCGAATGCCACCTCCGTGGCTGTATAGTGATTGACCCAATCCCCAAGAACTGTCTCGTAAAGTTCAAATGCCCTAGCTGTCGCCCCGGTAGGTTATGTCCGCCCTTTTACCACATTTTTTTTGACGGGCTGGACGACGTATGGACTGTCGGGCTCTTCGACGCCAAAGGCAAGCCGGTCCAGCATCAACAGTTCAAAACGCCGACCGGCATCGTGATTAGCTTTCGCCCGAGTGAGGAGCAATATATCGAGACGCTGATCGGTGACTACTTCTTGGCGTTTGAGATGGGCCCTAAGGGAAAACTTGCAGTCAAGTATAAGGTAAAAACGCGCCTAAAGGTAAGCGAGCGGCCGTATGAACCAAAGTGAGTTAGTCCCCACGCCAGAAATCATGGACTTGCGAGGGGTCGGAACTTCCAGAAGTAGTTGACCAGCTCCTCCCCCTCGTGGATCCGCCGGAAGCAGAGCTCGACCGGCATGTCGAAGGTGACCTGCGCGGGGTCGCAATCGGTGAGCTGGGCGTAGAAGCGCCCGCCGCCCTCCAGGTCCGCGGAGACCATGACCGTCGGCGGATCCGGGTTCGGGACGAGGTGGTCCTTGGCGAAGGTGAAGACTTTGCCGTGGCGGGAGAGCTTGTAGTCGGTGAGGTTCTTGGAGGAGCATTTCCAGCAGAGGTGCCGGCGGGGATAGGAGACCGCGCCGCACTCCTGGCACTTCTGGCCGTAGAGGCGGAAGTTCTGCCGCTCCTCGCGCACCATGGTGGGGAGGCTCGTGAACGCCTTGATGACCTCGGTCTCCACGTGGCGACGGAAGAGGAGGAACTTGCCGTAGTGGCTGAGCTGCCGGCCTAGGGCGATCTGCGCCGAGACTCCTCGCTCCCAGGAGACCTTCTCGATCCGCTCGGTGGCCTGAACGCAGAGGGCCTCGGCGCCGTTGCCGTAGGAGACCACCAGGATCCGGTCGCCGCGCCTGGCCTCCTCGAGGGCCGAGGCGAGCCCCAGGAGCGCAGAGGCCGAGCCGGTGTTCCCCGCCTTTCCGATGACCGGTTCCTTGAGCATCGCGCTCTCGGGAAACTTGAGTTGCCGCGCGAGCGCGGCATGGGTCCTGAAGTCGGGCGCGTAGTAGGCCACCTTGGCGATGTCCTCGCGCTTGAGGCCGAGCTTTGCGAGCAGGCCATCCACCGCCTCGGGCAGGTGCTTGTCGAGCCCATACGCACGGATGAACGTCGTGTCGCCAATCTGGAGGTAGCGGTCACCCTGTTTCCGCCAGATGTCGGTGAACTCGTGGCTCACCGTGCAGGCACCCTCGAAGGTAGCGATGGGGTCGCCATCACCCACGAGCACCGCGGCAGCGCCGTCCCCGAGGAGGGTCTCGAGCTCGGTCCCCGGGGCCACCATTCTCATCTCGGCAGCGGCCACCAGGGCGTGTGAGGCAGTTCCGGCCTTGACGAGGTCCAGGGCCATCCTGAGGGCCGTGGTTCCGCAGCGGAGCGAGGCGCCCAGGTCGGCGGTGAGGATCTCAGTCCCGAGGTCGGCGACCGTCGCCAGCAGCGTGGCGTTCGACTTCTCAGCGTAGGGCGGCGTGGTGGAGGCGAAGAGGCAGGCGCCGACTCGGGCCGGGTCCTGGCCCTCGAGCGCGTTGAGCGAGGCCTCTACAGCCATCGTGAGGCTGTCCTCGTCGTAGTTGGCGAGGGCCCGCTCGCCACCTCCCCCACCACCCCAGACCTGACCGGCGATCTTTCCCGAGAGGCGGTAGCGCGGAATGTAAGCTCCGATGCCGAGGATTCCAAGCATGCGCGTGCTCCTTACAGGTCGCCCAAGAAGTAGCGGCGCGGGTCAAAGAGGCGGATGAGCTTCAGCTCGTCGGCCTGGGGCGGCTCGACGCGGCGGAGCTCTCGCGCCACCTTGAGATCCCAGCCGCAGGCCTCCCGCGCCCGCGCCACCGTCTCCGCTTCCGGCGTGCCGCTCCAGATTCCGGTCAGGACCAGCTCGTCGTACTCGCTCGCCTTCTCATACACGCCGAGGTCAGAAACCACCGCGCTCACCGAGCGCCCCGGCGCCGTGATGTACGGCACCTTGTCAACGAACCGCTGGCGGCTCTGGCTCAGTGTGACCACCACCTCCCGCGCCGAGGAGGCGATGTCGTTGGCTCCACCGGAGCCCGTGACGTAGGTGACGCCGGGGACGATGGTGGAGTTGATGTTCCCGTGCTTGTCGATCTGACCCGCCGCCAACGAGCCGAGGCAACGGCTGTGCCGGCCGCCCACGAAGATCCCCATCACGTGGAAGATGTCGGTGAGCATCTTGCAGGAGGGAAAGTTCCTGAAGGAGAAGACAAACGGCTCAGCCGGGCGAGGCAGGTAGCCCACCAGCCCCGCCTCGGCCATCAGCTCGATCTCCACCCCGGCCTCTCTGAGCTGGTAGGTGGCGAGCCAGGCAGCGAGGTTGGAGTTGCCGACTCCGGCGAGGAACGTGGTGTAGCCGCGGGCCCGGGCCTTTTCGGCCAGAAGCCGCGCGGCAGCGACCACCATCATCTCTGCGGCGTTATGCGGCGCGCTCGACAGCCCGGCCGACAGCGACTCCAACTCGGAGACCCAGGCGTCGGTGTGGGCGCGTCCCTTAATCTCCATGATGCGCGCGTAGCCGAGCTTGGCCAGATACGCGGCCTGATCAGGGATGTCGAGCATCCACTCGCTGATCCACTCCTGAGCCGTTTTGGCATCCCTGAAAGCTCTCCGCATCTCCAGGATGAAGTCCAGGTCCTCGGCGTAGCCTTCCAGCTCGGGGATGTTCATCCCGTACATGCCGCCCGGGTGAGAGCCGAGTGGCACCTCCACGACGGCCGCCACGTACTGGCCGGGCAGCTTCACCAGCGGGGCGTAGCGCCGGATGAAGTCGGTGGAGACGATCTTCTCGACGGTCACGATGGCCCCGTGCCGGGCCGCCATGGCGCCGTAGAGGTTCTCGTTCATGGGAGGAGCGGTGATCACGTTGCCGGCCCTGTCGGCGGCCCAGGCATGAATGAGCGCTAGGTCGGGAACCAGTGCCCGCACATAGCCGACGCGGTCCTCGGCGCCGAAGGGATCAGCCGCCACGAGGAAATCGCCGTCTCGGGCGTTGTCCTCC
>JACQRS010000027.1 GCA_016206385.1 Candidatus Rokuibacteriota bacterium
CCTCCATGAGTTGCTTCCTCACCGGCGGGTCCCCGGGCCCCAGGACCCCTCTTGGCGTGCCCTAGGAACCCCTGCCCCGTTCCGGCGTCGTGGCGTCCGAGACCCAACCTGGCGGCCCCGAGAGTTTCCTGGTCCTCGATGCCCTGAGTGCGCGCTCGACGTACGCGCTGCCTTTCGCCATGGATTGCGAGCAAGAACTTTGGTGGCTCGCCCTAATTCGGACCAGATTTTCTTGGATAATCAGTTGGATGCCATGGCACCAGCGACAGCGCCATCGCCCTTCCCGTAATTGCCAGTCGGGCAGTGTCCCCCGCCGCCCTGAGGCGCGCGACCCGCCGCCGGAAGTGGGGCCAAGTCTGATCACGGGAGCATCCCGACGGTCCTCCTGGCTGTGGTCCGCAAAAACTCGATACGGCAATACGCGTAGGCTGGATGCCACTCTTGCCGAGTACGGGGGTGCGCGCAAAGCTCCTCGGGATCAGGCCTATGGCCGCTGGCGGATGCCCTCGATGGGCGGGACGGCGCCAGGCTGTTCCAGGAGGCCCCAGGTGTCCCCGAGGACCAGGCCCTGGGTGATCCGTCCGCCTTGAGATGAAAGAGCGCGAGGCCCGTGTAGGTGACCCGCAAACCGGTCGGGCGCAGGCAGAACAGCTCGCCGGTATGCGTGGCCCGATACGTCAGGTGGGCAGCCACGGTGTCCCCGTCGGCGATCAGCCCTTCGATCGTGTTGTGAAAATCTGGGAAGGCGGCGCGCACCCTTGCAACCTACTGCTTGAACCCCTCCCGCCCTTCCACATCGACTCCGAGCGCGCCGCGGAAGCGGATGTCGCTGGCGATCAATTCCTCCGCCAGCTCCAGCCGCCAGCCGTTCCACAGCTCCTCGTAGTACCGGCGGATGAGTGCCGTGTTCGCGTCCGTACCCATGAAAGCCCCCTGGTGGCAACGTTGCGGTGGCGAGCATTGTCGGCGCACTCACCCCGAGAAAATCACGCCTGGCGCCGCAACCGGCCCCTGGGCTCCGCACCGAGACGATCCAGTGGCCCGAGGGGACCCGGCCTCACGCGGCGATCCGCAGGAGGCCGTACTCGTGATGCAGGCCGCCCAGCCCCGGTTGCGCCGTGGCCCGGTGATGTGGAGGAAGGTAATGGCCGATAATCAGCGGCGCTGGCAGACTGGCGGGGGGATTGGAAATCCCTGGCCCCAAGCGGGCATGCGGGCGGCCGCGGGTGTAGTGGACCACCCACTCCTTCAGGATCCGTCGGAAGTGGGCCTCGGTCAGCGGGATCAGGAAGTCCAGACACTCCCGGCGTAGGGTCCCAAGGAGACGCTCGCAGAACGCGTTGGCCTGGGGGGCCCGGACCGGGGTGCGCAGGACCCGGACGCCCATCGCCGTGAGCGCGGTGTCCAGCTGGTGCGAATAAATGGCATCGCGGTCATAGAGGACAAATCGGTAGAGCGCCTTCTCCGCGAGGACTTCGCGGAACTGCTGGAGCGTCCAGGCAGCGGTGGGATTCCCCGTGACGTTGCAATGCACGAGTCGCCGACTCCCCACCTCCAACACGACGAAGACATACAGGACCCGGAACGTTGCGGTCACCGCCACGCAGAAGTCACAGGCCAGCATCGCCTGGGCGTGGTTTCGGACGAAGATGCCCCACCGCTGTGACGATGGGCCTTTCGCACCCCCGTCCCATCTGGCATGTACCGCTGCACGGTCCGGGGCGACACGCGGATCCCGCACTTTAGGAGGAGTTCCGCGGCGATCCGCTTCTCCCCCCAAGTCGGGTTATCCGCCGCCATCGTGGCGATCAGGCGGCGCAGGTCCGCCGGCACCCGCGGCCGCCCTCTCGGTTTCGACTGCCATCGCCAGAACAGCCGGAAACCTTCCCGATGCCAGCGGACGAGCGTCTCCGGCTTCACAATAACCAGGGCATCCCTCCAGGCAAAGCATTGCGCCAGGAGCGCCAAGGCAAAACCGGCTGCATTGCTCGCTCGCCTGGGCTTGATGCTCCGCTCTCGGTACATCCCCAGTTGCTTCCGCAGGAAGAGGTTCTCCGCCGCCAAGGCCGTCCGGGACCGCAGGCTGGACCGAATCAACCGGAGGACGTCGACCCAGAGCACGACAACAGTCCGAACCAGATACGCCAGAGCCACCCGGTCCCGCATCAGTGAAAGACTCCCCTGCTACAGGCCGATCATCAAAGAGATACTCGGGAGGGACTTTGGATACTAGATCTAACTGGGGAGACTATTGACCCTTGCGTAAGTAATGTGCCGTGCCCATGTGCGAATCCCGTTGATTAACGGGCCTTTCCGGGCGGGGCGATGTCACATTCTCTATGGAAGCTTCAATAGCTGTCTTGTAGGGTCATAGTCTGCACGAATGTGCCCAAGCATTGCGCCGCCAGTCGGGCGTCCCGCAGCAACCGATCGGTGGCAGCATCGACGGCAGTCAGGGCTACGCGCAAGGGTGGTGGAGCTTGCGATGTCGCACGCTGATCCAGCGCCTGGAACCCCGGGCGCAGGACCCGGGCGTAGAGCTTGGTCAGGAACAAGGCGGTGCGGCGCCCGAGGGGTGTGAGGGTGTAGCAGAGCTTGCCCTCCACCCGCTGCAAGAGCCCCTTGCGGGCGAGGCGGCGCAGGTCGTACCCCATCTGCCGCGGCGTGTAGTCCGCCTCGGGGACGCCGAGGAGTTCGACCACCCGAGGCCGGAGCCGGCGGTTCGTGATCCCCTCGGGGGTGAGGCCGAATAGGCAGAGGGCGGCGAGCAGGGCCATGACCCGGGGCTGACCGAACTTCAGGCCCGGGGCAGGTTGGCCGTCGGGCGTGCGACCAGGGAGGACCAGGGTCGCGAACTGCGCCTCCCCGAGGCCGCAGTCGTGGGCTGTCCGTTCGGCGTGTAAGAGGCGGGCGTTGATGCGCTGCCCCAACGTCCGGAGGTAGGCGAAGTTACTCAGCCCCCGTCCGACCCCGAAGTCGTAGGTGTCATTGACGGTAGTCTCGGTGCGCAACGCGCGCCCCTCCTTGAAGTACTGTTTGATACGGCAGCGCTTGTATTCGAGATGGAGACTGGGGGCCACCCCGTGGGTGATGACGCGCGTGGAGAACCTGCTGGGGGTCGCCCGGGTGATCTTCCGGTCGAAGAGGAGCTGGAGGCGGTCCGGACGGCCGAGATCGAGGTTATCCCGGAGCACCTCCTCGAAGAACTCCCGCCCGCGCAAAGGGCGATCGTAGACCTGGGTCCGGCTCACCTCCATCTGGAGGAGGGAGAGCCGGTAGCCGAACCCCGCGGCCTGATCCTGGGGCGTCAGCGGGAGCGGTACGCGGGTGGACCAGCGCTCGAAGAAGGCCTGGAGATCGGCGGCGGAGAGCGCATCGCAGAGCGCTTGGAGCGTCGCCGGATCGGCGCAGGTCCGGAACCCGTTGTCCAGGGCGGTGTAGGCGAGCCGGCGACGGCGCGCCTGCCGCTTGGCCCACTCATGCCCGTTCAGGCGGCACTTCATGGCGTACGGGGCGTACCCACAGATCTTGGGGAACGCCGGCCCCCACTCGGGGTCAAGGACGTAGAGGTAGTAGTGGTTCACACAGACCGTGTTCCAGCGATAGGCGAAGTGGATGCGCCGGCCGCGCACCTGCTTCGTGGCGGTCCAGGCCTTGGCCTTCTCCTGGGCCACCCCGACGCACACGACGCCGGCCCGCCCGGTGAAGCGGTCCCGATACCGCTGGACGACCTCTTCCTTCCGCTCGCCCTTCTGGAACTCAACCCAGGGGATGCCCTGCCGTGCGGCCCAGGCGCGCAAGCGGGTCTTGAACGCCTCCGTGATCTGCCCGAAGAGCACCGGCGAGCGGAGGGGGTGCCCCCGGTGTTGGAGGAACGCCACGACCCCGCCCTCGCTCTGCAGGCGGGGGGCGTAGGCGTTCAGGTACAGGCGATCCACGCAGTCCACTGTCAAGGTCACGTGTCCTGTGATAAGCTCGGCGACGTTGGGCATGGCCTCCTCCGGGGCTTGGCGGTTTCGGAAGAGGTACCACCCAACAGGCGTCCGTGGGAAGGAGAATCCCTCACCCACGGACGTTGCTTTTACTCGTCGGTTTGAGGCGCAGCTTCGCTAACAGGACAAGCGAAAGGCGGACGGATTTTTTGCGCACCACAGTAGCCTGAACCACACTCACCGGACTATTGAGGAGAAGGCGGGCACCATGAACCCGGCGGCGAACGGGAAAGGGAAGAGAAATAC
>JACQRS010000194.1 GCA_016206385.1 Candidatus Rokuibacteriota bacterium
AGGCCCCCACCAGATCCAGCAGCGTCAGGCGCGGAAACACGAGGAAGGCGATGCGCTTGATGGCCATAAAAGGAGTCGGACCTTTATTAGAGGACTCCGGCCAGCCTCGCCCGCTCCAGCATCTTCCGCGCCCGCGTCAGGTGAGGCACGTCCACCATCTGTCCTTTGAAGGCGAAGGCGCCGCTGCCCTTCCGGGCATGCTCCTCAAAGGCGGCGATCAGCTCCTGGGCCTCCGCGCCCTCTTCTTTGGAGGGGGTAAAGACTTCGTTGATGACGGGGATCTGGCTCGGGTGGATGGAGACCTTCCCCGTGAACCCCATCCAGACCGCCTCCTGGCACTCGCGACGGAGCCCGTCCAGGTTCTGAATGTCGGTGAACACCGTGTCCAGCGCCTCGACCCCTGCGGCGGAGCCGGCCAGCGCGGTCATCACGCGGGCGTGGCGCGGGATGTCCAGGTAGCGACCGTCGGCGTCGCGGGTCCGCGGCAGGCTCATCGCCGCCGACAGGTCCTCGATCCCCCACGAGACAGCCGCGATCCTCGGGCTCGCGCGGGCCACCTCGGCGATGTTGAGAAGGCCTTCGGGAGTCTCGGTGGCGATCAGGACGAGCTTCGTCGAGCCGAACGGGAGCCCGTGCTTTTCCTCCAGCCGGTCCAGGATCTGGGCGATGGCCCGGATATCGGCCGCGGTCCGGGGCTTGGGGACCACGTAGCCGTCGGGACGTCCTGCGATGGTGCCCTCCAGGTCAGCCTCGCCGAAGCCGCTGGCGAGCGGGTTCATCCGAATCCACCGCTCCCTCGGGCCAAAGTCGAGGCTCTGGAGCCACCGGAGCACGACACCGCGGGCCTCGGCCTTTTTCTCCACCGTGACCGCATCCTCCAGGTCCAGGATCAGGCCGTCCGCGGGGAGCGTGAGCGCCTTGGTCATCATTCGCTCGTTTCCGCCAGGGACGAAGTGGAGCGATCGGCGGAGATGGCTCATGCGGGCACCCCGGGTGCCTTGCGCCTCATCATGGCGGCTCGTCGGCAGCGCATGACGATTTCGCCCCGCTGGTTTCGCGCCCGGTGCTCGAAGATGACGATCCCCCACTCGGGCCGCGAGCGGGACTCGCGCTTCTCGACCACCTCGGTCTCGGCATAAATGGTGTCGCCGTGGAAGACCGGCTTCGGGAACTCCACTTTCTCGAACCCAAGGTTCCCCACCGTGGTGCCCAGCGTGGTGTCACCGACCGAGAGCCCGACCGCGATCCCGAGGGTCAGCAAGCTGTTCACCAGGGGCTTGCCGAACTCGGCCTTGGAGGCGGCCTCGAAGTCCACGTGGAGCGGCTGCGGGTTCATCGTCAGGCAGCTGAAGAAGACGTTGTCCGCCTCGATGATGGTGCGGCCGGGTTGATGCTGGAACACCTGGCCCACGGACAGCTCCTCGAACAGCTTGCCGGCCATCGAGCGACTCGTTCCTGCGCCTGACCCCGGCTACTCCACCGCCACCCCGGTCACCAGGAACTTCCCCTCCTTCTCCTCCAGCGTCAGCGTGCCCCTTCCCCGGGTCTCCGCCTCGCCCACCTTGACGCCGATCTCCTCCACCATGACGCCCTTGACCTTGCCTTCGACGCGGACCGTGGAGATCCCCTTGAAGGGGAACACCAGCATCGCATCGGCTTTGCCCGCCGCCGGGTCGAGAGTAAACGTCTTATCCCCGAGCTTCACCGCGACCTTCTCTGAAGCCACCGCCTTCGCCTCTCCCCAGTTCCCCTTGCCCCAGGCCAGGAGAAAGGTCTGAGCTGCCCGGATGTGGGCGGGAACGTCGGCCGCAGTGGCGGGCGTTTCTGCTTTTTGCTGAGTCCAAGCCGGAGTGGCGATCGGCAGGAAGGCAAGAGCCAGCAGGAGCACGCGCACCGATGTTCGCATCGTCATTTCCTCCCGGAGGTGTTTCGGGTGATGGCCACGACGCGCTTGAGGGTCCGCCGGTGAAACCGACTCTACTCGGGGCGCTGAACCCTTGTCAATCAACGATCCCCGGCCGACCGGCCAGACCCGTCCGGACCGCGATATCTAGTGGCTAAACGTGCCATTCCACTACTACCTGTCGAGTCAAAACACCATTTTAACCGGAAAGTCGTCGGTTGACAGGGATTTGGGGTTTCGAGTAGAGTGAGGGCGACCCCGGAGGGGCACGAATGATCACTGTTCCGGCGCATCGAGTAAAGCAGTTTGGCGTCGAGTTTTACCAGGCCTCCTTCTCCGCCAAGGACATTGACCGACTGGTGAAATTTGAGGTCCTCGGCTACACCGGCGGCCCCCCCAAAGAGCCCCCCAAGGCCAAACGCGCCTCCCGATCCCGGGTCAACTGGGAGCTTCTGGAAAAGCGGATCGGCGAGAGCGAGGCCGCGTACCAGCGCCCGGTCATCCACCGGAAAATCGACGAGCTGATCAGCTACTACCACGACTGCAAGGAGGCCGGCACCCTCCCCGCGATCCCCGGCGCCGTGATCATCACCTCCGAAAAGCGTTTCACGTTCACCCCCATGGCGAGCCACCACGACCTCGGGCTCCTCCAGATTCCCGAGGAGCACGGCGTGTTGCGGGTGCTGGACGGCCAGCACCGGCTCCTCGCGCTCCACTCGCTGACCCAGGCCGGGGAGGTGCTCGGCATCGAGGTTCCGGCGGTGCTCTTCGACTGCCTGGACGCCCGTCAGATCGTGGAGCTCTTCGTCACCATCAACGCGAAACACACCCGCCTCAACCCCTCCCACAT
>JACQRS010000170.1 GCA_016206385.1 Candidatus Rokuibacteriota bacterium
ACACCGGGCTCGCCAAGATCTACCAGTCCCACCTGGAGATCGGGCGCAAGCTGGCCCGGGACGAGGGCGTGGAGCTCGGGATCACGCTCCTGGACGGCAAGTGCTTCGAGAAGCTGCTCGCGTACTGCCGGAAGGAGCGCCCCTGGCTCCTGATCCTGGGACGCGTCGGCGTCCACTCGGACGAGGACGAGGCGGACCTGGGCTCCAACACCGAGAACCTGCTCCGCCTCGCGCCCTCTAATGTCCTCTTGACGGGCGGGAAGTTCTACCCCCCGCTGGACGTCAAGGCGGAAGAGATCATCTCCTGGACCGAGGAGGCCGAGGCCCGCATGGAGCGGGTGCCGCCCCAGGTGAAGGGGGTCGCGCGGACTGCTCTCTTGCGTTACGCCATCGAACAAGGCCACACGGTCATCACCTCGAAGGTCATCGACGAGGCCATGGCCATCTTCATGCCGAGCCGGATGGCGGAGAAGATGCAGATCCTCGCCGAGGATCTAGCTGTGGCCAAGCTGCGCGCCGAGGGAGCGCGGGTGACGGCGATCTGCTCGGTGTGTGGCTACACCGTGAAGGGGCCCGGCCCGGCCGTGCGGTGCCCGGTGTGCAAGGCGGAGGCCGACAAGTTCCAGGTGATCGACAAGGCCGTCGTCGAGGCCATCGCGGCCGAGCAGGGGGCGGTCGAGGAAGAGGAACCGTTGCCCGGCGTGACCGTGCGGTGGTCGGCGGAGGCCCGGGACGGGCTGAGGGAGGTTACCGATGCCTACCTCCGGCGGCGCGCCAAGGCGCGGATCGAGAAGTACGCCCGCTCGAAGAAGATCCCGGTGATCACCCGTGAGCTGGCCTACCCCATGATCGAGGAGACGGTGGGGCAGGACAAGCTGGGGGCGGGCTGGGAGACCCTGATCGCGAAGACCCGCTTCAAGCCGGAGGAGGCCCTGCAGGACGCCGGCGGCGCCGGGGCGGGCGAGTTCGCCTGGCTCCCCGAAGCCGTCGCCCGGCTCAACCGGGTGCCGGCGGGGTTCATGCGCGACATGACGCGGGAGGAGATCGAGCGGGTGGCGCGGGAGAACGGGGCGACGACCATCGACCTCGCCCTCTGCGAGGAAGGGATCGGTCACGCCCGCAACACCATGAACGAGGTCATCGCCGGCTACATCAAGCAGAAGAAGGCGTAACGGAGGGTGCCGATGATGCGCGTGGTGACTGCCGTGGGTCTCGTTCTGGCCGTCGCGACGGCAGGGATGGCCCAGCATACGTTGACGTCGCCCTACCGCGGTCAGCTCGGGTCGGAGATCCGCGGGCTGTCCGCCGAGGAGATTGCCGACCTCCGTGAAGGGCGCGGGATGGGACTGGCCCGCGCGGCGGAGCTGAACGGCTACCCGGGCCCGACGCACGTCCTGGAGGCCGTCGAGGCCGGCCAGCTCTCCCTGAACCCGGAGCAGCTCAGCGCGATTCGTCAGCTCTTCGAGCGAATGTCGCGGGAAGCCCGGCGCCTCGGCGACATCCTCCTCAGGGAGGAGCAGGCGCTCGAGGCGGCGTTCCGCGCCGGCACGATCGACGAGGCGGCCCTCCGGGCGCGCGTGGCCCGCATCGCCGGATTCCACGGCGAGCTCCGTGTCGTCCACCTGAGGACGCACCTGGAGACCCGGGCCCTTCTCAGCGAGCAGCAGATCCGGCGCTACAACCAGCTTCGCGGATACGCGGCGGGCGAGGCAGGCCACGCTCCCCACCGACATTGAGCCGGTGGCCGCGCTGCCCGGGGCCGGCGCTCAGTCGTAATCGGGGACGCGGGGCAGGCCCTTCAGGGCGGGTTCGATGATGGACACGGCGGCGTAGGCTTCGTAGCTCGGGCGCTCCTCCGGCTTGATATTGCCCACCTGGACCATCCGGTTGATCGTGTACTCGACCTTGGCCCGTGGCAACCCGTCGTTCTGGGCCCAGACCTTCCCCCTGACCAGCTCGTCGTAGGCCTGCTCACCCACATCCCGCGGGATCTGGCCATACTTCATCGCGATCTCCACCGTCCGGGCCTTGTTGGCGTACATGAACCGGTTGGCCTTGACCAGCGCCCGGACCAGCGCCTGATACTTCCCCGGCTCCGCGGCCAGCTTCTTCTCCTGGGCGACCACGACGAGGAAGAGCTGGTTCGGCTCCAGGTCCCAGAACTTCACCAGCGGGTGTAGGGACGGGTCCTTCTGCCGGGCCAGGAGCATCTGGTCCACGTGGAGGATGGCGGTGTCGATGGCGCCGGCCACCAGCGGCGGCACGTCCGCGGAGGCGATCGGGACGAAGGTGACCTGCTCGGGCTTGATCCCGGCCTTGCGGAGCACCATCCGGCTGAGGATGTCCGCGAACCCGCCGACCTCCTGGACCCCGAACTTCTTCCCCTTGAGATCCTCGAGCGTCTTGATGCTCGAGCGGACGGTCATGGTGGAGGCGAACTTCGGCGCCAGACTGTGGATGGCCTTGATCCCCGCCTTCCGCGCCACGGACACCGCCACCGACGCCCCCGCCCCACCCCCTGCATCGAGCGCGCCGCTCACCACGTTGCGGATCACGTACACGCCCCCCTCGAACGTGACGATGTCCACCTCCAGCCCTTCCTCGGCAAAGAAGCCTTGCTCCTTGGCTACCCAGGGGCTGATGTGGACCAGGTTGGGCGGCGTCGTGGGCATCCCGAAGGTCAGCTTGGTTGCGGCTCCCGCCCGCCCACCGGCGCCGGCCAGGAATGCGGCGCCGCAGGCCACGAGCACCAACAAGGCCAGCGCGGCTATCGGTCGTCGTCTACCCATGGTCTCCCTCCGGGTGTTCTGACGTCAGTCCCTGCTTCGACTCTGACCAGCCTCGTATGCGACTGTGGCACGCTAGCAGGGACTCACCGCGGGTGTCAAGGCCGCGCGCGGTGCAAAGGCAGGGCAGGATCAACAGCCGCGGGAGATTCGTGGTACAGTATGCACTCGAAGTCCGAGGAGCGAAGGAAGCCCGCGACCTGAGCGGCATGTCATACAAAGCTTATTCGGTCTCGTGGAACCTCACGCAGCGGTGCAACCTCTTCTGTGCGCACTGCTACATGTCGGCGTTCGCGGGCGCCGACGCGAGTGAGGAGCTGACCACGACCGAATGCCGTCGCGTGATGGACGAGCTCGCCCGAGTCAACCCGCACATGTTCCTGATCCTCACCGGCGGCGAGCCGCTCCTCCGCCCCGACCTCTTCCAGCTGGCCGACTACGCCGGCCAGAAGGGCTTCACGGTCGTGCTCGGGACCAACGGCGTCCTCCTGCGCGAAAAGCAGGCGAAGCTCATGCGCGAGCACGGGATCCGGGGCGCCTCGATCAGCCTGGACTCCACCGACCGGGAGAAGCACGACCAGTTCCGCCACCTGGCGGGCGCCTGGGAGAGCGCAGTGCGGGCGACGCGGGCGCTCAGGGCCGAAGAGCTCGACTTCGCCATCCACATGACCGTGACCGACTGGAACGTGGAAGAGATCCCGGCCATGATCGAGCTGGCGAGCGAGCTGGGGGCCAAGGTGCTGAACCTGTTCTTCCTGGTGAGGACCGGGCGCGGCCAGACCCTGACCGACATCACGCCTGAGC
>JACQRS010000171.1 GCA_016206385.1 Candidatus Rokuibacteriota bacterium
ACCAGAGATCGTACTTGGAGCGCTTCTCCCCTGGGTAGTCGGGGAACGCCGCCGGCCGGGCCGGGTGGAGCCAGATGGGAAGGCCGAGGGCGTGCATCCGCTCGAAGATCGGCTGAAACACCGGCTCGTCCAGCGGCCGGCCGTCGACGTTGGAGAAGATCTGGACTCCGGTGGCGCCGAGCTGCTGGATGGCCCGATCGATCTCCTTGAGGGCGGCGTCGGGGTTGTTCATCGGAAGGGACGCCACGAAGCCGGGAAAACGGTCGGGGTGCCTGGCGACGATCTCGGCCATCCCGTCGTTGGCCAGCTCGGCCAGCTCGGGCGTGAGGTCGGGGCCGCCGAGCGCCTCAACGGGAGGCGAGGCGAGCGTGAGCACCTGGACGTAGCCCTCGTACTGGTCCATGATCCTGCAGCGCAGGTCCAGGTCCACCAGCACGGGGATCCCGCGCACCCGCTTCTGCATGTAGAGGCCCGGCGGCGCCACTTCCAGCATCCGCTCGTAGAAGCGCCGTGGAAAGATGTGCGGGAAAATGTCGATCTTCATGGCGGCCCGATTATAGCAGTTCGCGGCGCGCCGCGGTGCCGGGCTGGGGGATCCGCCGCGGCGTGGCGATCCACTCCGCGAGGACCAGCAGGGCCCCGGCGACAAGGCCAACCACGTTGGCGACGAGCCACAGGCCGGTCGCGGGTGGGGGAATCAGGAGGAGGCCCGCCAGGCTGGCCCAGGCGCGCTTTCCCCAGTCCAGGGGCCGGAAGAGGTATCCGGCACAGCCGATCCCGAGCAGGATCACCCCGATCACCGCTGTCCCCACGGCGAGGCCGATCTCGGTGACCGATCCCTTCAATAAGAGTGCCGGGTGGTACGCAAAGACGAACGGGACCACGTAGGCCACGATGCCGAGCCGCATCCCGGCCCAGCCGGTCTTCATGAAGTCGGCCCGGCCGATGGAAGCCGCGGCGTAGGTCGCCAGGCAAACCGGAGGCGTGATCATCGAGAGCATGCCGAAGTAGAAGAGGAAGAGGTGGGCCCCGAGCGGGGAAACCCCCAACTGGACGAGCGCGGGTCCCACCAGCACCGCCAGCATCACGTAGATGATCGCGGTGGGCATCCCCATGCCGAGGATGATGCAGACGATGGCCGTCAGGATCAGAAGCGCGAGAGCATTGCCCCCCGCCATGTTCACGAGGAGCAGCGAGAACTTGAAGCCGAGTCCTGAGAGTTGGAGAACGCCGATGACGAAGCCCGCCACCGCGGTGATGACGACGATGTCCAGGAGCACGCGTCCGGTCTCCTCCAGGGAGGCGAGCAGTTTTTTGAACGTTAGCCCATCCTCCCGCTGGAGTGCGCCCACGACGAGGGTCGCGATCACCGCTGCCATCCCCGCCTTTTCGGCCTCCCACCCCGCGATCATGAGCGTGTACACGAGGACCAGAAGGGGAATCAGGAAGCTCCAGCCGCGCCGCATGACGCTCCTCAGGCGCGGGAGCTGCCCGGCGGGCAGCCCCACCAGGCCGTGCTTGGCCGCCTCCAGGTCCACCTGGACGAAGAGGGCCAGATAGTACAGGAGCGCCGGGACCACGGCGGCCAGCGCCACCTGAGAGTAGGGGAGGGAGAGGAACTCGGCGATGAGGAACGCCGCGACGCCCATCACCGGAGGCATGATCTGGCCGCCGGTGGAGGCCACCGCCTCGATGGCCGCCGCCATGTGGGGCGCATAGCCGGTGCGCTTCATCATCGGGATCGTGATGGCGCCGTCCACCACCACGTTGGACACCGCGCTCCCCGAGACCGTGCCGAAGAGGCTTGAAGCTACGACCGAGACCTTGGCGGGACCGCCCCGGTAACGGCCCATGGCGACCAGGGCGAGGTCGGTGAGAAACTTGTCCCCTCCCACGGCATACAGGGTCTGGCCGAAGAAGATGAAGACCACCACGATGCTCGCCGCCACAGTCAGAGGGAGGCCGAGGAGGCCGCTCGTGTCGAGGTAGAGATACACGGCGATGCGCTCCCAGCTGGAGCCCTTGGCGTAGAAGAGGCCCGGCAGCAGATAGGCGAATTTGGCATAGAGAATGAACACGGCCGCCAGACCCACCATGACCCATCCCACAAGCCGGCGCGTTGCCTCCAGGATGAGGAGGATCGTCAGACCGCCGAGCAGCACCTTGTCCCATGTGAGGATGCCGAGCTGGTAGGCGATGCTCGGATACCAGACCGCCACATAGCCGCCCACGGTGACGCCGCCGAGGGAGAGGAGCCAGTCGTACCACGGCACCCGGTGACCGGGCTCTCGTCCATGCGCTCTGACGCTCAGGAAGACGGCGCCCAGCGCCAGCGCGAGAAAGACGCCCAGGTACTGCTCTTTGAAGAATGCGTGGGGAAGGACGTGATAGACTTCCAGCGCCCACGCGGCGCCGAGGAGCGTCAGGGCTCCGAGGAGTGTGTGAGCCAGCGCGCCGGCAGTCCCCGTCAGCGCTCTGAACTTCGATGGTCCCTGAGCCACGTGGCGTTGGTCTCCGCTACGGCTCGAAGACGGCGAAGCACTTGTTGGAGTTGAAGACCCAGCTCTCCACGTAGTCCACGATCCGCGCCGTGCGGCCCAGCTCGGCCATGGCGCCGGCGAGACACACCCAGTTCAGGATCTCGTGCTGTCCCGCACTTTCCACCTGCGCTGCGTCCAGATTCTGCCACTCCACGTATCGGCCGGTTTTGAGCTGCTCGAGGAGTCTCCTGTCGGCCTCCATGTCAGGGAAGACCCAGCCGTTCTTCGCGGTCAGGAACGCGTGGGACCAGCTCGAGGAGCCGATCAGGCTCACGCGCCAGGGGCTGGCCCGGAGGATCCGCGCGGTCGCCCGCCCCACCTCGAAACAGCGCTTCGGGGTCGGGGCGGGAGGGTCAGGCTCCTCACCTTGCTCGCCCGGCAGCACCGCGCCTCCCCGGCTCTTGACCAGGCTCGAGCCGTAGCAGTTCACGTGAAAGGGCACGACCGGGTAGGGGAAGCCCTGGCGGTCGTAATCGAGGAAGAGCACCGTGTTGACGAACGCGTGGGCGAGCCCGCGCGGGTCGCGCATCCGGTACGCGTAGGGGACGTCGAATCCCTCCTCGATGAGCCGCCGCGCCAGGTGCTTCGCCCCGGCCGGATGACCTTTGTAGGTGAAGACCGTGCCGGTGGGTTCGCGCCAGATGTTGAGCGGCTCGGGCGCGCCCCAGCTGTGAGCGAACGGGGTACACGCCACCTCGTCGAAGATGAACACGCAGAACGGCGGCACGATGTCTTCCCTGAAGTTCTCGTACTGGTCATCTCCCCAGATCAGGACGAAGTCGGGGTTGAAGGCATCGAGCTCCCGGCGAATCTGCCTGAACGCCTGGACGAGTCGCTCACGATGCTTTGGCGCTGCCGTCGTTCCCTGGTCATCGCCCCACTCGGCGCGCATCGGAGCCGGCCAGTTTTTCGGGTCCTTGAGCGTGGGAGGGACTCTGTCGCTGGTCAGCGTCCGGCGGAGATAGACCGACATGTCGGCATCGAGCATCATGATGCCGGGATAGTGCGTGACCCCGAGCCCCTGAATTTCAGCCATCCTTAGTACCCTTTGTCTTTGTCGATGACGGCGAGCAGTGGCTGGCCGGCCCGCAGGCGCTTCAAGTTCTCGCAGAACGTGGCGATTGCCCGCCCTGCCCGCCGAGGCGATCCGCCGGCGGTGTGCGGAGTCACGATCACCCGGGGATGGGTCAAGAGCGGATGGCCGGCGGGGAGGGGCTCGGGGTCGGTCACGTCCAGCCCTGCCCCCCAGAGGAGCCCGTCGTTCAGCGCGGCGACCAGGTCGTCCGTGTAAACGATCGCGCCCCGCGTCACGTTGATCAGGATCGCGGTCGGACGCATTCGGCGGAAGAGGTCGCGCGTGAACAGGTGGCGGGTCGCCTTCGTGAGCGGCAGGCCGATGACAACAACGTCAGAGAGGGCCAGGAGGTCGTGGAGCCGGTCGGGCTTCCAGATGGCCTCGACTCCCGGTTCGGGGGGCACGTCCTCGATGTCGATGGCCAGCACGCGCATCCCGAACGCCAGCGCTCGCCGCGCGACCTCCCGGCCGGTGGCGCCGAAGCCCACGATCCCCATGGTCTGCTCGAAGAGCTCGCGCTGCTGCTGCCGGATTGCCTGGCGGTGGCGGTAATCGGGGTCGCGCAGGGCCGTGTGGATGCCGCGGGTGAGGCCGAGCAGGAGCGCGAAGGCGTGCTCCGCCAGGTGAATCCCGACTTCCCCTTTCTCGCTCGCCAGGATGATGTCGCCTTGGATCAGTTCAGGAGAGAGGACGGCGTCCACACCCGCTCCGATCGAGTGATAGTAGCGGAGTCGCCGGTTGAGGGCGAAGATGTCGGCCGGTACGCGGCCGAACAGCACATCGGCGTCAACGATCTCGGCGCCCTGCCGCACGGGCTCCTTGGCCTCGACCAGCGTCGCACCCGGGCCGGCGGCATCCAGAATCCGGGCGCGCTCCTCGTCACTCAGGGACGGGACGATGAGGTGGGGCGCGTAGAGAATTTTCACCAGATCACCTGGTCAGCCCGGATGAGGATGGACTGGGAGATCGCGACGCTAATCGCCAATGCGCTGGTGTTATAATTACCCGCGATGAGTACGTTTACATATTCCGCGCTTGTGGCCAATCCACGCGCGAGCACGTCCCCTGTTGAGGTGAAACTCCTTGTGGATACGGGAGCCATGTTCACCTGCCTCCCCGCCCCGCAACTGGAAGCTCTTGGGCTGGTCCCCCTATGGCGTATCCCAATCACGCTCGCTGACGGGCGCCAAGAGGAGTGGTCAGCGACCGAAATTCTGATCACCATTGACAGTCGGACGCTTCACACCACCTGTCTTTTCGGGCCTCCGGGAAGTCTCCCGCTTCTCGGAGCCGTCTCGCTCGAGCAGTTCGCTCTCGCGGTTGACCCGCTGACGCGGACGCTCGTTCCCGCCCGTGTCCCCATGGCCTAGCGGTCTCTCATCCGCGCAGCGCGCTGAGATCGACGATGGGAATGCCCAGGAGCAGCTTCACCAGATCACCTGGTCGGCCCGGACGAGGACGGACGGCGGGATCGTGAGGCCGAGGGCCTTGGCGGTCTTGAGGTTGATCACCAGCTCGAACTTGGTGGGCTGCTCCACGGGCAGGTCGGCGGGCTTGGCGCCCTTCAGGATCTTGTCGACGTACGTGGCGGCGCGCCGGTATGCGGCGGCAAGGCTGGGTCCATAGGCCATGAGACCGCCGGCGTCCGCGAACAACCTGTCCGCGTACGTCGCAGGTATCCGGCTCCTTGCCGCGAACTCCACGATCCTGGGATGGTGACTTCGGGTAAGTGGGTCGGTTAGGACGCTGAGCCCGTCGGGGCGCTTCCTCGTCATTTGGGTGAATGCGCTCTCGAAGTCGCTGGGCCTGCTCACCTCAATGGATCGAAGCGTCACTCCCAACAGCCGGGCCGCAGCCTCCGTCTCTCGCCATTCCAGGACTTTAGCCGGATTGGTCGGATTCCAGAGGACAGCCACCCGAGAGGCCTCAGGGATGACTTCCTTCAGCAGCTCCAGTCGTTTCGCGGCCAATTCCGGAAAGAGGAGAGACGAGCCCGTGACGTTGCCACCCGGCCGCGCGAGGCTGGC
>JACQRS010000206.1 GCA_016206385.1 Candidatus Rokuibacteriota bacterium
CTCATGCCGCGCGCCTTCGGGCCCAGGCGGGTTGACTCGAGCTCATGGGCGAGGCCTACCCAGTCGCAGAGGAGCCTCCGGGTGTCGCGCGGATCTCGTCCATCTCGGGCTCCCAGGACATGGCCGTTCTGACCTCTCCTGACTTGTCGTGGCTAGACCGGTGAGCCAAGTATATCGCGCGCCGGACGGGTGCTACACTCGGCGCGGAGAACCCTTCAATGGACCAGGTCCGCGTGGACAAATGGCTGTGGGCCGCTCGCTTCTTCAAGAGCCGGAGCCTCGCTACCGCGGCCTGCGACGGGGGGAAGGTGGATGTCAACGATCAGGGAGCCAAGCCCGCCAAGCTGGTCCGGCCGGGCGACCTCCTGCGCGTGACCCTGCCGGGGGGCAAGAAGCTCATCAAGGTGCTGGCGCTGACCGACCGACGGGGCCCGGCGCTCCGGGCCCAACTCCTCTACGAGGATCTGACTCCGCCCCCGCCGGCCGAGCCGGTTCCCATACCCCCGCCGGTCTACCGCCCGCGGGGAGCCGGCCGACCGACGAAGCGGGAGCGCCGGCTTCTCGAGCGGCTGGGCGGGTGGTAGCCGGGTCAGCGAGACCTTACTGACCCGGCGGCGTTGACACGATAATCTGGTTTCCCCGCCTGTTCTCGGCCAGCGATCGCTTGCTCCCGGCCATCAGCGCTTCCAGCGAGCACGGGCTCTTGGGGTCGTAGCACGCTGCGCCCACGCTGAGTACCAACAGGTAGGAGTGACCGGTTTGCGCATTAAGCACCTTTAGGTTCTCGTGCAAACGTGCGATTAGGATGTCGGTGCTGACGCCGGGAGCGTTCACGGCGAGCACCGCAAACTCGTCCTCTCCGATGCGGGCGATGATGTCGGGATCGCGGAGCGTGCTTTTGAGGAGGCTTGCGATCCCGACTAATGCCAGGTTGCCTTCGTAGCGGCCGACGGTGTCGTTGATCCACGTCAAGTTGTCCAGGGTGACGCAGAGGAGCAACAATTCCTTGTTCGTTCGGTTGGCGATCTTCAACTGGCGTTCGGCGAGAGTCAAGAATGCCCGCCGGTTGTAGAGGCCCGTAAGCCCGTCAGCCAGCGACATGGCGATCAGCTCCTGGCGTGCCTTTCCGAGCAAATCTTTCAGCAAGCGGTGCCGTTCTATCGCGCAGCGGATGGCCCGGACCAGCGACCGACTTTCGAGCTGGTTCTTGACGAGATAGTCCTGGGCGCCCTCCCGCACGGCCCGGATGGCCACGTCCTCGTCGGCGTGACCAGACAGCACGATGATTGGTACGCCCGGCGCCTGGGCATAGACCTTGGCGAAGGTGTCCGGTCCCTCGCTGTCGGGCAGCAAGAGATCCAGCAGGATCACGTCGATGGCTACCCCAGCCAGCCGCACGGTCCCTCTCGACAGCCGGTCAACGCGTTCCACCGCGAACCTAGTATGCCTCGCGTCGGCCAGCATCTCGCGAATCAGCCGGGTGTTGTCCGGGTCGTCCTCGATCAGCAGGACCTTGATCGGTTTGTCGTCCATGGCCTCGTCCGCCGCGCCGCCGGATCGCACACGGAGAATTGACGCATCGAACCATCTCGACCATAGCGAAAAAGGCGGCGCAGATCAACTTGACAATCTCGCCGCCGGGCTGCTACGGTACCGCTGCAACTGTGGTGTCCGGGGAGCTTGCTGACAAGGGGCTCCAGGGAAGGCGGTGCGAATCCGCCGCGACCCCGTCACTGTGATCGGGGACGAAACCCACGACGGCCACTGGCCCGGGTAGCGTCGGGTTGGGAAGGCGTGGGGAGTAGGGCGATCCGAAAGCCAGGAGACCTGCCCGGACACGGAGTTCCACAACCGGTCTTCGAGGGAGGGCCAGGGTGACTTCCCCAGCCGCGTCGGCCACAACGCTCCCAGGGTTCCCGCACCGCTCCCTCCGACGTTCTGTCCGGTGAGCGCGGCACCCTCGTCGCTCCTGATCCTGGGCGGCGCCCGGAGCGGCAAGAGCCGCCACGCCCTCGAGCAGGCTCGCTCCCTCGGTGAGCCCACCGCCTTTGTGGCGACAGCCCAAGCCCTGGATGGCGAGATGGCGCTCAGGATCCAGCGCCACAAGGCCGAGCGTCCAACCGGCTGGCTCACCGTTGAAGAGCCGCTGGAGCTGGTGGGAGCGCTCAGGCGGCTCGTCGGCCAGGTCCAGGTGGTCGTGGTTGACTGCCTGACGCTCTGGGTGGCCAACCGGCTCCAGCGCGAGGCCGCCGACGAGCCGGTGCTTGCGGAAGCCAACGACCTCGCCAAGCTCCTCGAGGAGCACCCCTACCACGCGATCCTCGTCTCCAACGAGGTGGGGCTCGGAGTCCATCCGCCCACAGCGGTCGGCCTTCGTTTCCAGAATCTTCTGGGCTCGGTCAACCAGCGGGTCGCTGCCGCCTCTGACCGCGTGGTCTGGATGACCGCGGGCTTGCCCATCACCTTGAAGGATGAGTGTTTCCGTGAGCGCGCTGCCGAGGCTCCTTAGCCGGATCACGGCTCCCGACCCAGGCCCCGGCGTCAGGGCCCGCGCGCGCCTGGACCAGCTCACCAAGCCCCAGGGGAGCCTGGGACGGCTCGAGGAGTTGGCGTGGCGGATCGTGGAGATCACGGGGGAGGAGCTGCCGGCGATCCGCCGCGCGGTGGTGTTCACCCTCGCGGCAGACCATGGGGTCGTGGCGGAGGGGGTGAGCGCCTACCCGCAGGTGGTGACCGCCCAGATGGTGGAGAACTTCTCGCGAGGGGGCGCAGCGATCAACGTCCTGGCTCGCCACGCGACCGCCGACGTCGTCGTGGCTGATCTCGGGGTCGCCGCTCCGCCGGGTACCCGCGCCGAAGGCGTGGGTGCCCGGCCCGGGCTTGTGGTCAGGCGGATCGGCCCCGGAACGAAGAACATGGCGGTGGGACCGGCGATGACGCGCGAGGAGGCCCGTGCCGCGATCGAGGCCGGGATCGGGCTGGTCGAGGCCGAGCGCTGCCAGGGCGTTGACCTGATCGGCACCGGGGAGATGGGGATCGGCAACACCACCGCTGCCAGTGCGATCGCGGCAGTACTCACGGGGGCGTCCGTCGAGGCGGTCACGGGCCGCGGAACCGGAATCGACGAGACGACCTGGCAGCGGAAAGTCGCGGTCATCCAGCGGGCGCTGGCGGTGAACCGACCCGATCCGGGAGACGGCCTGGATGTCCTGGCCAAGGTAGGTGGCTTTGAGATCGGCGGCCTCGCGGGCGTGATCCTGGC
>JACQRS010000009.1 GCA_016206385.1 Candidatus Rokuibacteriota bacterium
CTCCCTCCGCTCCCCCACACCCTGCCCTCTCCCCCAGGGGGGGAGGATTAAAGGTGAGGGGGTTATAGGGTGAGGGGAGGGTGGACCGATCAGCGATCGAGCCAGGCGACCATGAGCCGCCCGCCGTAGTCGTGGCCGAAGTTCGGCCCGAAGTTCTTGACGTAGGGCTCCCAAGCCACCAGCGGCTTCGGCGTGGAGCCGTAGACGTAGTAGACCTGCTGGGAGAGGTAGCGCTGGATCTCGTAGATCAACTCCCGGCGCTTGGCCACGTCGAAGGTGCGCCGCTGGAGCTGGATCATCTCGATGAGCTTGGGGTCGTTCACGTCGCCCGCGTTCGTGATCTGGCCCGGCATGTACAAGCGGTAGAGATAGCTGTCGGGGTCAGCCCACGCGCCGAAGAGTCCCACCGCCAGCTTCTCGAACTTGCCGAAGATCGTACTCGAGACGAACGCCCCGTACTCCTTGAGCTTCAGTTCCCCTTCGATGCCGGCCTTCTTCCAGTTCTTGAGGGTGATCTGGACCGCGTCCATGTAGTCGGGGCCGTAGCCGGCCGTGGTCTCGATGGGCGTCTTGATCCCATTTGGGTGGCCCGCCTGCGCCAGGAGGCGCTTGGCGTCGGCAATGTCTTGCTCGTAGAGCTGTCGTCCCTCGAGCGGGAGCTGGTCGAGGGGGATGGACCACTCAGCCATCGCCGCGGGGATCGCCGGGTTCGGAACCCCGTGGCCCTGAGACCAGGCGCCGGCCTCCACGACCTCGCGCCAGTTGCTCGCCCGGGCCACGGCGCGGCGCACCCGGACGTCGTTGAACGGCTCCTTCTGGAGCTTCATCCACGTGATCCCGCCGAACACCGGGATGTGCTCCACGAACTGAAGCCCCGGCTTCCGTTTCCTGGCGACCTCGAAGTCGAGACGCCGCAGGACCATGCCGTACTCGGGGGCGAAGTCGTACTTGCCGGCGAGCCAGGCCGCGAACGCGGAGGCAGGGTCAGCATCCAGCGTTAGGTCCACGCCGTCGGCGTAGGGGAGACCCGGGACAAAGTAGTGCGGGTTGCGCACGAAGGTGAGCCGGACGTTGGGGTCGTAACGCTCCAGCATCCAGGGACCCGTGCCGACCACCGCCTCGGGCTTCTTCAGGTCGCCGAACTGCTCCACGGCCTCCTTGGCGATGACCCAGGTAGAGGTCGAGGCCAGCTTGTCCAGGAACCACGCGTTGGGCTCCTTGAGGGTGAACCGCACCGTGTACTTGTCGAGCGCCTCCACCTTGTCCACTTCCTCGAGCATCCCCCGGTTGGGGTTCCCCTTGATCGTGAGAAAGCGCTCGTAGGTGTACTTGATGTCCTCCGCGGTCAGCTCTCGCCCGTTGACCGGCGGCTTGGGGTGCCACCGCACCCCTTTCCGAAGCTTGAAGGTGTACGTGGTGTCGTTGTCGCGGGTCCAGGACTCCGCCAGATCGGGCTCGAGCGGAGCCGTCCCCGACTTCACGGCCGACCCGGCCTTGACCTTCACCAGACGGCTATAGGTGAAGGAGAGGGGGACCATGGTGGAGAACGCCAGGGTCTGCTGGGGATCGAAGTGGACCGGGTTGACGTGGAGGCGGATCCGAAAGATCCCGCCGCGCTTGGGCGTCTGGGCGGGAGCAGGGCGGGGGCCAGGAAGGTCGATCGAGACCGCCAGCGCGCCCGCGGCGGCGCCTCCCCACTTCAAAAAGTCCCGACGGCTGAAGGAAGCGGACGCAGGATGCTCGTTCATGGCAACCCTCCTGTTACGCCCTGGCGGGCGGTCGGAGACGCGGGGGCAGAACTTGGACTCGACCCGCGCGGGTCGAACCGCAGCCACTCTGCGCCAGGAAACTCATCCATGTCAAGGGCGTGATTCACTCCGGCGAAAGCCTCCAGCGGGCCCATCCCCAGCGGAGCGCGGGTAGGAGCCAGTAGATGGCCGTGAGCGAGAGCAGCGCCGCGGACACCGGCCGGGTGAAAAACACTGTGACATCGCCCAGCGAGAGCGTGAGCGCGCGCCGCATCTGATCCTCAAGCATGGGCCCGAGGACCA
>JACQRS010000172.1 GCA_016206385.1 Candidatus Rokuibacteriota bacterium
CTCATCGGGATGGGCCGTGCCCGCGAACTCCTCCTGCTCGGCGATACGGTCGGCGCGCGCCGCGCCCTGGAGATCGGCCTGGTGAACGCCGTGGTCCCCCGGGCGGAGCTGGAGGCCAGTTGCCTGGCCATGGCAGAGCGGTTCCTGGCGGTCCCCCACACCAGCCTGATCCACATCAAGCGGCTCTCCAATCTGGCGTTCCAGACCGATTTCACCCAGTTCATGCAAGCCTTCATCCCCGCCCAGCAGGCGTGTCTCACCTCCCCGGAGCACGAGGCCGCCATGGCCGCCTTCCGTGCCGAGCAGGCCGCCAAGAGAAGCTAGCGGACAGTCCCGTGCCCCCGGCAGCAGAGACCTCAGCTACGCTGAAGCGGGGAGGCCCACAAGGAGGGGCTGTCTCGGAAGGTGGTGAACAGAATGGCCCCGCGGCAGACAGAGGCCGAGAAGGGGATTTTTCCGCCGACAGTGTGGGCGCGGTCAGGCCCTGTGCCCTCGTCTCTGCGTGTCACGAGCAGCGCTATCAGGGGCGACTACTGGGAGAAGACAATCCTGCACTTGAGTCCGGCCGGCAACCGATTGCCGGGATTTGGAAGCTCCAGGCGCACCCCGAACGTGCCGCTGGCCGCGTCCACGACCCGATCGACCACCGTCACCCGGGCGGGATACGCGCCGCCCACGGGCGCCTCTGGCCTCACCTGAACCGTCATTCCGACGGCGATCTTCCCCAGGAGGGCGATGGGGGCGAAGACCTCCACGCGCAGCGGGTCAAGCTGGGCCAGTTTGACGATGGGGGTCTGTTTCATCTGCTCCATCGCCGACAGGAGCCGTTCCATGACCACGCCATTAATCGGGCTCCGGATGGTCCGGATTCCGAGTTCCGCCTCAGCTCGCTTCATATCCAGCTCGGCCAAGCGCTTGTTCTCCTGGGCTTCCACTATGGCGATCACGTTCAGGTCCCGCTGTGCCCTCGCCTCATCCACCTCGCGTTCGGAGATGCCGCCCTCCTGGAGGAGCTTCTCGTTGTTCGCGACCTTGCGAATCGAGTAGTCCAGCCGGACCTTGCCCGCCTCGATCGAGGTGTCCATCTCTGCCCGGGCCCGGGCGATTGCCAGGGTCGCCTGCTGGACGCTGGACTCCAGCACGGCCAGCACCTGCCCTTCCTCGACCACGTCGCCCCGATCCACCTCAACCCGCTCCACCAGACCGTCCACCGGCGCCGAGACGTTCACGACCACGTAGGGCTCGATCAGACAATCCAGTTCGGCGCCGTGGGCCAGAGGCACAGAGAATGTACCAGCGGCTAGGGCCAAGCCGGCCGCACAGGGCAGGATCCTCGTGGCAATCATGGGGCTGATTCTCTCGATCACTCGCCGCTCCCCGTAAACGCCAATGCGCTCTCTAGGTGTTCGTCCATCTTGAGCAGATCACGCCTCATCCGGGCGTGCAGGCGCTCTGCGGCGCGCTGGGCGCTCCGGAACACCAGCGCGCCGATCCACCGGGCGGCTGGCCGGCCCTGGCGGGCCACTTGCCGGCTCACCCACCGGCAGACGCGGCCCGCATAGATGGTGACGATCTCATCCTCGATGGACACGATTGCCTCGTAGCTGCCCGGATTGCCCTGCCGTCCACAGCGTCCGAAGAGCTGGCGGTCAATGCGGCGCGCCTCGTGCCGCTCGGTCGCGATCACGTGGAGTCCCCCGCGCTGCGCGACGCCGGGCGCCAGGTGGATATCGGTCCCCCGCCCAGCCATGTTGGTGGCTACCGTAATCCTCCCCGGCTCGCCCGCACGCGCGATGATCTCGGCCTCCTCCCGGTCCTGCCGCGCGTTCAAGACCTGGTGGGGCAGGTCGGCGGCCGTCAGGCGTCGGCTCAGATTCTCGGAGGCCTCCACCGACCGCGTCCCGACGAGGATAGGTCTCCCCTCCGCGTGAAGGGACACGACCCGCTCAACCACCGCTCGCCACTTGGCTTCAGCCGTTGGAAACACACGATCGGGATGCCCATGCCGGATGAGCGGGCGGTTGGTCGGCACCCGGACCACCGGCAACCGGTAGACCGCCCACAACTCCGCAGCAACTTCCCGTGCCGTGCCGGTCATCCCCGCCAGGCGCAGATAGCGCCGGAACAAACGCTGGTAGCTGATCCGGGCCAACGCGTCTTTCTGGCTGGTGATGGAGCACCCTTCCTTGGCTTCGATCATCTGGTGCAGGCCGTGCTCCCACGACCGGTCGGGCATCAGGCGGCCGGTGAACTCATCGACGATCTGCACCTTCCCGTCACGGACGAGGTAGTGCTCGTCCCGCAGGAAGAGGTGCCGCGCGGTCAACGCCTGCCGCGCCAGCTCCTCGCGGCGCAGGCGCCCGGCCCAGACCCCGCCAAGAGGCCGCGCCAGGTTCTCCAACCGCGTCTGGCCGGCCGGTGTAAGCCGGACGGCGCGCTCGCGCCCTTCGATGACGAAGTCGGCCCCCTGTGCCATTCGCGCCGCGATGGCCAGCGCGGCGTCCCACACCCGCCGCTCAGTGCCGTCCCCGTTCCCACCCGAGATGATCAACGGCGTGCGCGCCTCGTCCACCAGCACACTGTCCGCCTCATCCACGATGGCGTAATAGAGGCCTCGGTGGACGATCTGGCGCAGTCGCGCGTCCTGGCCGGCCAGGCGTTCGAGCTGGAGATGGATGCGGCCCGGCTGGCCGCGGAGCGCGATGCGGTCCCGCAGGTAGTCGAACGCAATCTCCTTGTTGGTGCAATAGGTCACATCACACGCATAGGCGGCACGCCGAGCCTCGGGCGTCATCCCGTGGACGATGAGGCCCACCGTCAGGCCGAGCGCCCGGTAGATGGGACCCATCCACTCCGCGTCCCGCCTCGCCAGGTAATCGTTCACCGTCACGATGTGCACGGGGATGCCCGCCAGGGCCGCCGTGCAGGCTGGCAGGGTGGCCGTGAGCGTCTTCCCCTCTCCGGTCTCCATCTCGGCCACCATGCCGCAGAGCAGCACCCACCCGCCCCTCAGTTGGACGTCGAAGTGTCGCTCGCCGATGGTGCGCCCCGCCGCCTCGCGGACGACGGCAAACGACCGGGCCACGAGATCGTCTTGAAAGCCTTCTCGCCGCAGGGGCAGTTGGAGGTCCTCGGCTCCCTCCTGGAGCTCGCGGTCGCTCAGGCCGTCCAGCGCGCGACCGTGGCTGGCTACGCGCCCCAGGAGCCGGTCCCACCGTCGTGACCGGGCCCGCACCCGGCGGACCACGGCGCCGGCCAGGCGGGTCGCCGTCCGATCGAGCCATCCGACCTGCGGCTCGAGTCGCTCCGGGTAGGCTCCCCGGGAGACACCGGTTCGAAGGCCAGGGCTAGACATTGAACCGGGAGAGGAAGAGCTGCCTGACCTGCCGGTACCACTGGAGGCCGAGGGGCGCCCAGCCGTGGTCGAACCGGACGTGGACTCGTCCGCCCACATTGATCACTCTCAAGGGTGATGGCAGCTCGAGATCCACCTGGAACACCTTCTGCATGGCCTTGACCCCCTGTTTGTCCAGCGGGTCGGTGGCTAGCTGACCTCCGCCCTGGCTCCCGAGGGCCGGACTCGGCAGCCGTTCGCTGGCGCCGGGCACCTCGCGCTTGATGACGGCAGGGAAGGTCTCGGCCAACCGCTCGGCCAGCCGGACCTCAACCTCGCGGGTCTGCTGGCGAACCAGGTCGATGAAGACTTGAGGAACGACGGCCCGCACCGTGATCGTCCCGAACTCCACCACGTACCCGAGCAGTTCCCCCTGCCGCACGAAGCGGCCCGGGAGATCCGCCGCCAGGGGAGCCACGAAGGTCCCATCGGCTCGGCTCCGGATGGTCAGCTCGCCGGCCCGCTCGCGCGCCCGGGCGAGGTTTTCCCTCACGAGGACGAATTCCTCCTTGAGGATCTCGGCCTTCCCCCGGTCCTTGACGTGCTGTTCGGCGTAGCGAGCCTCCAGCTCCCGCAGGCGAGCCTCCAGCTCCTGCACCTGCGCCGACAGGACCGGGTCCCGGCACAGGATCAGGACGTCCCCCCGGCGCACGCGCGTCCCGGGGCGCGCGACTACCCGCTCGATGAACCCATCCACGCCGGCGCGCACGAACGCCTCATCCGGAATCCAGACCACGCCCTCGGCGCGGCTCCGGTACGGGGCCGGAACGAAACCGATCACGCCCGCCGGGGCCGCCACGAGCAGCGCGGTCACCGCGATCGCCCGGGTCCGCACGGACCGGAGCCGGGGATGGGTGAAAAGGAACGCGAGCCCTTTCCCCAGGGGGACCGCGGCCCAGCCGATGGCTGCCAGTGCCGCGAAGATCATCCCGAGGAGGAAGAATCGATCCATGACAAACAGCAGGATGGCCACGACCACGAAGATCCGATACAGAAACGAGGCGATACCGTAGCCGACGAACCAGGCCCGCTCCCCCGGCGTCGCGGTGGGCGGCTCCGCCTCCTTCCGGCCGAACAGGTACCGCTCGCCCAGGAAGCCCAAGTAGGCGGTGGCTCGGGAGCGGAGATTGGGGATCTCCACCAGGTCGGCGAGGACGTAGTAGCCATCGTAGCGGAGGAGTGGATTCCCATTGAAGAGGACCGTGGAGACCCCCGCTATGACGATGGCGTTGTAGGCCAGGGTGCGCGTGAGGCCCGGCTCGACGCTGAGCCAGAGGAACAGCGCCAGCGAGGCGAGGAACAGCTCGACCAGGATCCCCCCGGCGCCCACCAGGATGCGGTGCCATTTCTCCCGAAAGGCGGAGGCAGCGGAGGCATCCACGTACGGGATCGGGGTGAGGACCAAGAGCATCACGCCCATGTCGTGCACCTCGCCACCATAGGCCTTGGTGAGGAAGGCGTGGCCGAACTCGTGGAACACCTTGATGATAGGGTACAGCAGCCAGAGCGGCAGGAGGTTCTGCGGCGCCAGCACCCGGTCCAGCACGTCGCTGGTGAGATCCGACCAGTGCACGGCCGCCAGAACGAGGGCCGGGGCTACCACCACCAGCCACAGGATGGCTCCCGACCACCCGATCAGGGGTCGAACAATTGGCAGCAAGAGGCGGAGCATCCGGTCGGGGTCGAACAATGGGAAACGCCACGAGAACACGCTGAACGCCCGGCTCTGCCACTGGCGACGGGTCTGCCGCTCGTGGCGATGGAGCAGCTCGGCCGCGTCCGATGGCACGTCGCACAGCAGGACATCGGTCTGGTGGAGCTGGCTCAAGAGCTGGATCACCTCGTCCTGGGTGGGGGCGTCATCGCCGAGGCGGCCGCAGGCGGTCTCCCAGATCTCCTGGACGGTGCGTTGTCCGTCCATCAGGCCCATGACGAGGTAGGCGGCCGGCGAGAACCGGTGGAACCGCTCCGTCGAACGGTCCTGGAGGATGTACCAGGTCTGGCCCCGGTACTGATGGCGGTGGATCTGCGCGTGACTGCGGAGCCGGGGCCTCAGCCCGGCCACCCGATACCACGATGTGCTGAACAGCGGTCCGGTCATGGACTATCTCAGGAACAGCGTTCGACTGTTCGGCTGTTCCATTCGGAAGACCACACCGTTCCCGCGAACTCCCGAACGCCCGAACAGCCGAACTGCCGAACGTTTTTCCCTCCCGAGTTAGGGCATCCACGTCCAGAGCTTGAGCCGCACCCAGTCGATCACCTGGCGGGTCCAGATCCATACGAGCAGGCGGCGGCCGACCTCGACCTTGCCCACGCCCTCCATCCCGGGCCGGAGGCGTTCCGGCGTGCTCTCAAGCTGCGCTTCAACGCGGAAATAGTTGCGCCCCTCTTGCGCGGTGGAGACCGGCGTTATCTTCTCCACCCGGAATGGCAGGGGTACCTCGGGGAAGGCCGAGAGCAGGAGCTGGCCCTTCTGTCCGACGGCGACATCGGCAACGTCGCGCTCGTCCACCTGCAGGATCACCCGGTAGGCGTCGAGCGGCGCCACCTCGAAGAGCACCTGCCCCCGCTCCACGGGCGAGCCCAGCATCTGGCTGAGGTCCCCGGTGACGACCACCCCGTTGAAGGGCGCGAGAACCCGGGTCCGGGAGAGTTGGTCCTCCAGCAGGCTGAGTTGGGCCTTCGCCTGGTCGATCTGCGCGGTGAGGATCGTAACTTGGGCGGCATCGCGCTTCGCCATTGCCTGGCGGTACTGCTTCACCAGTTGCTCGTGCTGGCTCAGCCACTTGAGCCGCTCCAGCCGCATCTCCCGATCATCCAGCGCGCAGAGGACCTGGCCTTGGCGCACGAGATCACCTGCCCGCACGCGGGCCTCGGCAATATAGCCGTTGAAAGGAGCGACCGCGGCTCGCCGGATCTCGGGCTCGAGGGTGGTGGTCGCCGACACCCGGAAGTCGCCCGTGGCGCCAGCAAAGAACAGGACCACGGCCGCCGCCCCGACGACAGCCAACTTCAGGGCGACATAGTGGGGGCCGATCAGACGGGCGAGCCAGGTCCGGCACGTCTCGACCGCCTTCGTGGCCAGCCATCGGTCGTCCCGCCTCTGAATCTCGAGGACGGGACCGGCCACGGCTGCCACGGCCTCGCATAACTCAACGGTCGGAGGGTCGAAGGGGCGATCGCCCGGGCGCTCCAGCGTGAGCGCGCCGACGAGCCGGTCGCCGTGGCTTAGAGGGATCGAGCAGATCGCGCCAGAGCCGTGCTGTCGCGCCAGCTCCATATGCGCCCGGGTCACCCGGGGCGGCCCGTCCCGTGGAGCGGGATGGACGATGGTGCCCTGCTGATCCAGGGCCTCGTCCATGGCGTTGCCTATGGCACGGATCAGGTTCGTCTGTTTCCCGAAGTGGGCGCTGTGGGACACCGCCCGAACCTGCACGCGTCCAGCGCGAACGAATCCGATGCTGGCTCGATCGCATTCAAGCCGAGTCGCCAGCGCGGTCACGAAGGCCATCGCCGCCCCTGAAAAGCGCTCGTGGCTGACCGTCGTCGCAGCGAGATCCAGGACCATCTGCAAACGTCCCTTGGCGGCCTCATCCCTGGCTGCCTCTTCCCGGCGGAACAGGACCTCGAGCCAGGCCGCCCCCCAGTGGAGGCGACGCAGCACGGCCTGAAGCTGTGGCTCGGGCCGGGGGACGACATCCAGGACGATGACGCCATGCAGCCGTCCCGCCACCTCGATGGGGTAGGCGACTTCGTAGCGTTCCCGCGAAGGACCGCCATCCGGCCCGCCCGGCTCACGCCGGAGGAGCAGGCCGCGCCGTTCGCTCAACGCCTGCTTGGCCGTGGCAGTGAGGTACTGCAGGCTCTGCCGCGCTTCGGGCCAAACGGCCGCAGCCGAGAAGGAACCGCGATCCGGGGGCCCAAGCAGCACCAGGCCGCCCGAGACGCCGTCAATCATGCGGCACTGGAGAGCGAGCCAGCTTTGACAGAATGCCTCGGTGGTCGCCGCCTCGGCAAATGCCGCCCACAAGCCGCGATCCCCGTCTGGAGGCTGCTGGTCCACGGCACTGTACCCTGTCCCCGGTTTCCCCAGGGTCGTCCGCTGGTCCAAATCGAGATGATCCATCCCCAGCACCGAATCCGGAGGATCCCCCGGGGGTTCAGCGTGTCGGCCGGCTCTCCGGCTGCTCGCCGGGTCGGCCCGCCTCCACGCTTAGGGCGCCGAAGCGGGTCTCGTACTCGCGCATCACGTTGCTGAGCAGGTCTGCCAGTCGCTTCGCCGCGAAGGGGCTGAGGATGATTCGGTCGGTGAGCTGCACACGGATCTCCGCCCGGCCCCGCTCCCAGGCCTGATTGACCCCGAAAACCAGGACCACCTCTTCCCGCGTGCTCGACACGTTGCAGACGTTGGCGTACGAACTCTTCAAGTTAGTATCGTCCCACCGGATCGTCTGCTGTGTCGCCGCCGGTCGTGCGCCCGCCGCCGCCGGTCCTTCGCTCCGATCATTGGCCATGAGCATCCTCCTTGCGCGCGGTTCCCCTGGGTGTTCCCTCTCTCCACCGATCAGAAACGTCGCGTTCGGTCCCCCTCAAGATCGGGGCCGTTTTCTCGCCCATGTCGCTAGGCCACGGGACCTTTCTTGTGGCCCCGGGGACCACTGGCGAGCCATGGCTCCACCGATGCGTGGAGCACCACCTGGATATTGCCGTTGGGACCGAGGGCGCTTTTGGTCGTCGCGAGATCCAGCAC
>JACQRS010000173.1 GCA_016206385.1 Candidatus Rokuibacteriota bacterium
CACGTAGAGAACCGGCACCAGGAACGTCGGAATGTACCAGGCCGAGCCCATGTGAGGACCCACGTTCCGGCTGATGCCCTGATAGAAGGCGTAGAGCAGGTCCAGTATCCCGACCACGTTCGCAAGCCACGCCAGGGGAATCCCCACCCCCGCGCGCGAGCGGAGCGCCAGGATGGCCAGGAGCGCCAGGAGCCCGGCCAGGAGGTCGCCGTAGGCCGCTGGTTGGGCGAAGGCCGGAGGAAGGGTGGGCGCCACGATCGCCGGGACCAGGAAGACCAGGCCCAGGTGGCGGAAGGCGTGCGGGAACAGCAACGGGATCAGCGCGTCGTGGAGCGGCAGCGCGGCCAGGCGTGGAGCCACGTACCACTTTGCGACGAGCCCGTAGCCGATCAGGCTCAGCACGAACTGGACCCCGAAGATCTGAAAGCTGTCCATCGTGACCTCCTTGTCAGCGGGGGAGCCCCCGCGCCATGGGCGTGTCCTACCGCCAGGCGCCCGCTTTCACAGCCAGAGCCACCGCCGTGCCGTACACGGCGAGCGCGGCCGCAATGGCGGCGAAGAGGCCCGGGAGCCCGTAACCGAACCAGTGGATCGCGATCCACCCGCCCACCGCGGCGATGAGAAGCCGGGCAAAGCCGGCGAGCAGCGGCCAGAGGAGCCGGCCCGCCCCCTGGGAGGCGAAGTAGAGTGCGAGCCCCAGACCGAAGAAGCCGTAGGCGGGCCCGACGATCCTGAGATAGGAGGCGCCCGCGGCAAGCAGCTCGGGCTCGCGGCTGAAGAGGCCGATCCACGCCAGCGGAAAGAGCGCGCCAAGGAGCCCCAGGCTCCCGGTCACGGCCGCTGCCAGCCCCGCGCCCACCCAGGCCACGCGCTCGGCGCGCGCCATCTGCCCCGCCCCGATGTTGGTGCCGACCATGGTGACCAGCGCCGAGCCGAGGCCGAAGACCAGCGGAATCTGGAGGTATTCCAGCCTCGCCCCCATGCCGTAGCCGGCGAGCGCTCGGGCGCCGAAGGGTCCGACCAGGCCGGTGAGGAGGACCACGGTGAGGTTCGTGAATACCGTGTTGAGGGCTCCGGGCGCTCCGACCCGGAGGATTTCTGCGAAAAGCGCGGCCCGGAATCGGAACCCACGGAGGGAGGGTCTCACCAGGCCCCGGCCTGAGAGGAGGTAGCCGAGGAACGCCAGGCTGCCGAGGCTGAAGGCCGTCACGAGGGAGGCTCCTGCGCCCCCTACACCCAGCCGGGGGAAGAGCCCCCAGCCGAAAATCATCGCCGGGCAGAGGGCGAGGTGCAGCGCGCCGGCGCCGACAGTGACCGAAGCCGGAAGCAGCATGTTGCCCGTCCCGCGTACGACGGCGGCCAGCGTGTGGAGGAGCCAGAACGCCAGCGCCCCGCCGAAGATCGCGTTGGAGTACGCCAGCGCGGCATCCAGCGTGGCACCCGTGCCGCCCATGGCGCGGTAGAGCGGGGGACCGCCCCAGAGGACGCCGGTCGTGAAGAGCGCGGCCATCGCGAGTGCGATCACGAGGGCGTGGAGGACCAGGGCGTTGGCGTCGTCGCGCCGCCCGGCGCCCAGGGCGCGCGCGACGGCGGACGCCACCCCACCGCCCATGCCGCCGGCCGACATGGTCTGAAGCTGCAGCACCATGGGGAACACGAGCGAGACGCCCGCCAGCGCCTCGGCCCCGAGCCAGCCCACGAAGTAGGCGTCGAAGATGTTGGTGACGCTCACGAAGACCATCACGACGACGTTGGGGGCGGAAAGCCGGAGCAGCGTGCGCGCGATGGGCGCCTCGAGGAGCAGGCGCGTGCGGGGCGCCAAGACAGCCCCGGCAGCGGTGTGGGCGGCGGCGGTGGGTTGGCGCATGTGACTATTAAAATACAAGTTACTTGTTTTTCTGTCAATACCTCGCTGTATAATAAGCCCGTGCCCAAGCGTTACGGCCAAGCGTGCCCGGTGGCGAAGTCGCTCGAGCTGCTGGGGGATCGGTGGACGCTCCTCATCGTCCGGGACCTGCTCCGCGGCCCGGGTCGCTTCCAGGACTTTCAGCGGTCGCTGAAGGGGATCGCGCCCAACATCCTCTCCGATCGGCTCAAGCTCATGGAGCAGCACGGGCTGGTCAAGCGCCGCCTCTACTCGAACCACCCGCCCCGCGCCGAGTACACGCTCAGCGAGAAGGGCAAGGAGGTGGGGGTGGTGATCGGCGCGCTGGCCATGTGGGGCGCACGCCACGTCCACCGGCAGACGGCGCTGGTCCACGAAGAGTGCGGGCATCCCGTGGAGATGGGCTACCACTGCCCCCACTGTGGTCACC